>JADYXV010000251.1 GCA_020853995.1 Novosphingobium sp. | reverse complement strand
GGCACCACACTGTTCCCCGGCACGGCCTTGCGCACATTCGGCGCGGGCAAGGGCGCAGTGATCGTGGGCTTGATCGGCCTGACGCTGAAAGGCACGCCCAACCTTGTGATGCCCGACGGGATTGCCGGGCTGACCTTCGCGGACGAGGCTGACACTATCAACGCCGCAGTGCCAAAGCTCAAGGAGCAGGGCGCCGATGCCATCGTGGTGATGATCCACGAAGGCGCGCGCACCCAAGGCGTGCCCGATCCCAACGGCTGCGAAAACCTTGGCGGCGACATCCGCCCCATCCTCGACCGGCTTGATCCGCGCGTCGATGTAGTCGTTTCGGGCCACACGCACTGGTCCTACGTCTGCGATTACGCCACGCTAAACCCCGCCAAGCCGATCCTGCTGACCAGTGCGGGCGTCTATGGCGAACTGGTTACCGACATCACGCTGAAGATCGATCCGGTCGCAGGCCGCGTCATTTCCAAAGCGGCGAAAAACGTGATCGTGCAGTCCGTGCCCTACACATCATCGCGCGGACCGCTGGCCAATACGCCGCTCTATCCCCAATTCCAGCCCCGCGCCGATGTGGCCGAATACGTCGCCAGATATGTCGATGCATCAAAGGCTTTCACCCAGCGCCCCATCGGCAAGATTGATCGGCCCGCGCCCAAGAATGAAGGTGCCCAAGGTGGCGCAGGCGGCCCGCTCGGCAATCTGATCGCCGATGCGCAATTGGCCGCATCACGCAGCGCGGGCGCGCAAATCGCGTTCATGAACCCGTTCGGTATCCGCGCCCCGCTGGTTCCCACGGCTGACGGCACGCTGACCTTTGGTGACATTTATCTGTGCCAGCCGTTCGGCAACAACGTCGTCACCGCCACGATGACCGGCGCGCAGATCAAGGCCACGCTGGAGCAGGGCCTTGATGCGACCGGCCCCATCCAGGCACTTGCCCCGTCGGCGGGCTTTGCCTTCACTTATGATCTTGCGCGCCCCTCGGGTGACCGGATTGTGGCGATCACGTTCGATGGCCAGCCGCTGGCGATGGACAAGCCCTACCGCGTCACGGTCAACGGCTTCCTCGCGCTGGGCGGGGATGGCTTTACCGGTTTTGCCAATATGCCTGAAAGCGTGACAGGCCCGACCGATATTGATGCACTGGAAAGCTGGATCAAGGCAGCGCCGGTGCGCGAGGTTCCGCAAGAGCGGAGGGCTGGCGCGCAACCAATCAGCTCGCCAGCCGCAATCCTGCGCTAACGCTGGCAACATCGGGCTGGTCCGGCCAGATCCCGCGCGTGTCATATACCGCCTTGCCCGCACGTTCAGCCAGCGGAACCACCTTGAATACATCGTGGTCCACCAGCACGATCAGCACGCCGCATTCCTCCAGCGCCGTGTCGATATCGATCTGTACCGCGCCGGTGCCTTCAAATTCCTTGGGCAGTTCACCGGCATAAGGTTCAACCACGTTGATCCGGCTGCCGAATTGCCGCGCAAGGCTGGCGGCGACATAGCGCGCGGGGCTTTCGCGGAAATCATCGATGTTCGCTTTGAACGCAAGGCCAAGGCAGGCCACCTTTTCGCCCGGATGCGCTTCCACCAGTTCGGCGGCGCGCTTTACAACGTGGTGCATCTTGCCATCGTTCACGTTGCGCGCGGTGCGGATCAGCGGCGTTTCTTCTGGCGCGCTGGCCACGATGAACCACGGGTCCACCGCGATGCAGTGCCCGCCCACACCGGGGCCGGGTTGCAGGATGTTCACGCGCGGGTGGCGGTTGGCAAGGCGGATCACCTCCCACACGTCCAATCCCATGCGGTCTGCCACCATCGACAATTCGTTGGCAAAGGCGATGTTCACATCACGATAGGCGTTCTCGACCAGCTTGGTCATTTCGGCCGAACGCGCATCGGTGGTCACGCACGTTCCGCGCACGAAACGCTTGTAAAACGCCAGCGCCTTGCGCGCGCAACGCGGCGTAATGCCGACGATTGAACGGTCGTTGTTGGTCAGTTCTTCCAGAATACGCCCCGGCAGAACGCGCTCAGGGCAATAGGAGATCGAAACCCCGGGCGTTTCGCGGGTCTTTCCGGGGAATTTCAGGTCTGGCCGCAATCCCGCCATCAGATCGCGCATCTGCTCGGTCGTGCCAACCGGCGATGTCGATTCAAGAATAACGCAATCGCCTGCCTTCAGCACGGCAGAAACTTGCGTCGCGGCAGCCAGAACATAGGAAATATCCGGTGTGTGGTGCCCGTCCTTTTCGAACGGCGTCGGCACCGCGATCACGAAGACGTCCGCCGGTTCGATCTGCGTCGATGCGCGCAAAAGCCCACGCTGCACAACGCCGTGCACCAGCCCGTCAAGGTCCACTTCCTCGATGTGGATCTCGCCGCGATTGATCGTATCGACCACGCGTTGCGACACATCAAGGCCCAGCACGCGGCAGCCCGCGCGGGCAATTATCGCAGCAGTCGGAAGCCCGATATAGCCAAGGCCGACAACACAGACGTCCGGCTTCACATCACCCATCATTCGCCAGCAACTCCACAATCCGGCGCGCTGTCTGGCCATCCCCGAACGGGTTATGCGCGCGTGCCATAGCTGAATAAGCAGCCTTATCGTCGAGTAGGGTGAAGATTTCGGAAACGATGGTGTGAACATCTGTACCCACCAGCTTTGCCGTCCCCGCAGTAACCCCTTCGGGCCGCTCGGTCGTCTCGCGCATCACCAGCACCGGCTTGCCCAGCGCAGGCGCTTCTTCCTGCACCCCGCCCGAATCGGTCAGCATGATGTCGGCAATCGCCAGCAACCGCGCAAAGTGCGGATAATCCAGCGGCTCGATCATCGCCACGTTGGGCAATCCGGCAAGCGCCGCGTCCATCACCTTGCGCACGTTGGGATTGGGATGGACCGGAAAGATCAGCGCCACATCATCGCGCGCGGCAATCTGGCGGATCGCCTCGGCAATATTCTCAAGCCCCCCGCCAAAGTTTTCGCGGCGGTGGCTGGTCACCCCGATGATCCGCTTGCCCGCAAAGCGCGCTTCGATTTCCGCCAAACCTTGCGCCAGTTGCGGCTCGCGCTCGATTTTCGCAGTCACCCATTGCAGCGCATCGATCACCGTATTGCCGGTAATATGCACGCCTGCCGGATCGACATTCTCGGCCAGCAGCGCGCTTGCCGAAACATCGGTCGGCGCAAAGTGCAGCCTGGCAATCGTGCCGATGATCTTGCGGTTCACCTCTTCAGGCCAGGGGTGATAGATATTGTGGCTGCGCAATCCGGCTTCGACATGGGCCACCGGCAGCTTGCGGTAATAGGCCGCCAGCGCGCCCGCCATAGCCGTGGCCGTATCGCCCTGAACCACAACCCAATCGGGCTGCACGGTGTCCATCACTTTGCCAAGGCCCGTCAGCAGCGCGGCAGTCAATCCGTCCAGCGTCTGGTCGGGGCGCATCAGATCAAGGTCATGATCGGGCACGATGCCCGCAATTTCCAGCACCTGATCCAGAATGCCGCGATGCTGCGCCGAAACGCAGGTCACCACTTTGCACCGGGGGTCTGCCTGAAGGGCGTGGACCACCGGAAACATTTTGATCGCTTCCGGGCGCGTGCCGAACACTACAAGAATCGTCTTTTCCATGCCCGCACCAATAATCGGCAAAGCGTTAACCGTGAAATAAGAGCCTCACTTTAAGCACGTGGCTTGTGACGCGTGATGTGCGTCACCCATGAAAGGCCGCCCTTCACGTGACCGTCCAGTTTTCCTCGATTGCCGCCGCTACGCCCAAGAGCCTTGATCCGCTGGTTTCATCGACCACGCGCGTCACCGTGCTCGGCCTTGGCTATGTCGGCCTGCCATTGGCGGTGGCGCTGGCCAAAAAGTTCTACGTCACCGGCTTTGACGTCGATACCAAGCGTATTGGCGAACTGTCCGAAGGGCATGACCGCACGCGTGAAATCGACGCAGACCGGCTCGCCAAATCCAGCCTTGGCCTGACCTGCGATGCCGCCGTCTGCCCGCCCAGCGATTTCTATATCGTCACCGTGCCCACCCCTATCGATGCCGATAACAACCCCGATCTGCGCATCGTCGAATCGGCATCGCGCACGGTGGGTTCGATGTTGCCCGATGCCGTGGCCGAAGGACGCAAACCCGTGGTCGTGTTTGAAAGCACGGTCTATCCCGGCGTCACCGAAGATATCTGCGGCCCCATTCTCGAACAAGTTTCAGGCCTCAAATGCGGCGAAGATTTCTTCCTTGGCTACAGCCCCGAACGCATCAATCCCGGCGACCGCGAACACACGATCGATCGCATCACCAAAGTCGTTTCCGGCCAGACGCCCGAAGTGCTTGATCGCGTTGCCGATCTTTACGGCGCCATCACCACCGGCGGCGTGTTCCGTGCCAGTTCGATCAAGGCTGCCGAAGCTGCCAAAGTCATCGAAAACGCCCAGCGCGATATCAACATCGCCTTCATGAACGAAATCACGCAGATTTTCTCGAAGATGGACCTTTCTGTGTGGGATGTGCTGGCCGCATCCAACACCAAATGGAACTTCCTGCCGTTCACCCCCGGCCTTGTCGGCGGGCACTGCATCGGGGTTGATCCCTATTACCTGTCGGCCCGTGCCGAAGCGCTGGGCCATGATCCCCAAGTCATTCTTGCCGGGCGCGGCGTCAACGATGGCATGGCGCAATGGGTGGCAGGCCAGCTCCACGCCAAACGCGGCCACAAACCCGGCTCGGTCCTTGTCCTTGGCCTGACGTTCAAGGAAAACGTGCCCGATCTGCGCAATTCCAAAGTCGCCGATGTGATTGCGGGACTGCAAACGCTGGGCCACACGGTCACTGTCCACGATCCCCACGCCGATGCTGCCGAAGCGCACCACGAATACGGGTTAACCCTGTCGGACGATGCATTCGAACAGACCTATGATCTCGTTTTCCTGGCCGTGCCGCATCAATATTACCTGGCTGCCGGCGCAGACCGGATTGCCGCGCTGGTTGCAGATGGCGGCACGCTGGCGGATCTGAAAGGCGTACTCGGGCATCAGGCTGACTGGAAACTTTAACGTAACCCGCTTAAAGCCCTCCCGGCACAACATATTGGAATCACTATGCGCGTCCTAGTCACCGGAGCCGCCGGCTTCATCGGTTACTCCCTGATTACCCGCCTGCTCGCCCGTGGCGATGAAGTTATCGGCGTCGATGTGATGAACGCCTATTATGACCCTGCGCTAAAAGAAGCGCGGCTTGCCCGTCTGGTTGAACAGGGCAAGGGCCAGTTCACATTCCTGCACACCGATTTTGCCGATTACGCAGACCTCACCGCCGCGCTTGAAGGCAAACAGTTTGAACGTATCGTCCATCTGGGCGCGCAGGCGGGCGTGCGCTATTCCATCGAAAACCCCCACGCCTATGTGCAGTCCAACCTTGTCGGGCACCTCAACCTGCTCGAAGTTGCGCGCCATCGCGGGGCGGAACACATGGTCTATGCCTCGTCGTCATCGGTCTATGGCGGCAACACCAAACTGCCGTTCTCTGTCGAAGATCGCGTCGATCACCCGATGTCGCTCTATGCTGCCACCAAAAAGGCGGACGAATTGATGAGCGAAACTTACGCCCATCTCTATCGCCTGCCGCAAACCGGCCTGCGCTTCTTCACCGTCTATGGCCCGTGGGGCCGTCCTGACATGATGATGTGGCTGTTCACCAAGGCCATTCTTGCGGGCGAACCGATCCAGGTGTTCAATCACGGCGATATGTACCGCGATTTCACCTACATCGATGACATCATCGCAGGCGTTATCGCGTGCCTCGATAATCCCCCGCCAGATGATGGCGCGGTAAAGGCCGGTGGCAGCCTCAACCCGCACCGGCTTTACAACATCGGCAATCACAAATCCGAACCGTTGATGAAAGTCATCGGCATTCTGGAAGCCGAACTTGGCCGCAAGGCCGAAATGAACCTTCTGCCCATGCAACCGGGCGACGTGCGCCAATCCTTCGCTGATATCGACGCCATTTCAGGCGATCTGGGCTATCAACCCACCACCAGCATCGAAGTCGGCGTCCCCAACTTCATCCGCTGGTACAAAGAGTTCCACGGGCTGTAAAAGCGCAGCAGGCCAAAGGCCAAACTGCCCCAAAATCCCCCCTCCCGCTTGTGGGAGGGGCCGGGGGAGGGCCTGTTATTCAGGTTGGCCCGTTCATTCAGTTCCTCTCATCCTGAGCCTGTCGAAGGATGATCCCCAAACGCCGCCAGAAACCCATCCCCCGCCACAACCAGCCGCGCCGGACATTCCAGTTCGGCCAACATTGCGCGCGTCGTCTCGCGGTTGGTCACGATGCTCCACGGCAAAGCCTCGACCACACAACCCCGCTCCACCGCATCCAGCGCCGCAACCAGAGCGTCGGGCGCAATTTCCCGCACCGCCAACCCTTCACCTGCCATCGCCATTTCGGCCCAGCCGATCGCGCGGACCAGCCGCTCCTTCATCGCCACATCGGCAATCACCGCCGCGCGGTGCGCCTCGACAATTGCCGCAGCCCCGGCATCGGCGGGCACGCCATCGCGCTCCAGCACCGGCAAGCCTGCGTCCCACGCCTCGGGCGGGCACAACCGCCGCGCTGGCTCCATCGCTTCAAACGGGCGACTTTCCAGCGGATAGATCCGGCAAATTCTTGGTCGCGCCTCATAATTGCCGCAGCGCATATCGGGCAACAGGTGCGGACAGGCACCATCATGCCGCGCCACCAGCCGCAGGTTCACGCGGAATGGCACATCGCCAACGGTAACCGGAAAGCTTGTCGCCAATCGCCACTGCGCCACAGCATCGTCAGGATGGATTTCGGCGTCGGGCCAGGGCCACCCCTCGGCCAGCAAATCCACCTGATGCCCGCGCGCTGCCCAGACCCGCGCTTCGGCCACAGACAGCGTCAGCCGCAAATTGTGGCAACACCGTCCGCACTGCGTACAATCGAATGAAATCTCCATTGTCCCAGCTTTAAGCCAAGGGAAGGGAAGCATGACAGCCCAACCACTCCGGTTTCGGACCATTTCGCCCGCTTTCCGTCACGCCGGAAACAAAAGCCGCGCATCCCCGTCCTGCCAAGGCGCAAACTTGCCCATCACCGCGCCAAACAGCGCCGATTCCACGTGCCCCGCCAGCCAGCGTTGCACATTGGGCAGTTCCAGCCTCGCAAACCAATCGGCGTCCACGCTGGCAAACTGGCGCACGAACGGCATGATCGCCATGTCCGCCAATCCGCGTTCCGCTCCGCAAAGCTGGCCTTGCGCTGCCAGCCGTGCCTCCAGATCATGCAGGAATGCCAATCCGCTCTCCCGATGCACCAGCGCATCACTGCCATGACGTTCGGGATATTTGTAGCGGTCAAGGTCATGCTTGAATGCGCCGTCATTGCGCGCCACCAGCGCCGGATCATCGCGCTCCAGCCAGCCTTCGGGATCGTTTTGCGCCAGCGCCCAGTGCATCACCTCAAGGCTTTGCTCGATCACCGTTCCGTCTGCCAGCACCAGCACCGGCACGGTCCCCTTGGGCGATGCCTCAAGCATGGCGGCGGGCTTGGCCGCCAGCTTCACCTCACGCAATTCGCACACCGTTCCGCTTGCCGCCAGCGCCAGCCGCGCCCGCATGGCATAAGGGCAGCGGCGGAAGCTGTAGAGGACGGGCAGGGCGGTCAAACCGCGCCAAGCCCGATCAGCGAAATCTGCCGCCCGTAGCCTGTCTCATGGCGGTGCGTGGCGCGGCGGAACGAATAGAACCGCGCTTCTTGCGCATAAGTATCCTCGCCCAGCATTCCCACTTTGCTTACCCCCGCATCCCGCAGCCGCGATGCGACATAGCCTTCCAGATCAAACCACGCGTGGCCTTCGCGCCCTGCCCGGAAAAAGCGCTCGTTCTCAGCGGCCTGCTCCAGAAACCGCGCCTCGAACCCCGCATCCACCTCATAGCTTTTCTGCGAAATGCACGGCCCCACCACGGCGGCAATGTTGTCGCGGGTCGCCCCCAGCGCCTCCATCGCCTCCAGCGTCGCCTCGCACACGCCTGTAAACGCGCCTTTCCAGCCCGCATGGGCCGCACCGACAATGCCCGCCGCCGCATCAACGAAAAGCACCGGCGCGCAATCGGCGGTCAATACGCCCAGCACAATGCCCGGACGATCAGTCACCAGTCCATCAGCCTTCGGACGGTCCGCATCGGCCCAGGCTTCCGTCACCGTCACCACATCGGCTGAATGGATCTGGTAGCACGTCTGCAACGTGCCACCGGCCAGCACCGCATCCACCGCCAAGGCACGGTTTTGCGCCGTCAGCGCCGGGTCATCCTCGCTATAGCTGACGTTCAGCCCCGCCAGTTCACCCGTGCTTACCCCGCCACGACGGCCCAGAAAGCCGTGCGCTGCGCCTGCCAGCAACGGATGGGTCAGCGCCTCGACGCTCACCCTTCCAGGCTCTTCGTCACCTGTTCACGCACATCGCGTGACAAGTTGGGCGCAGCCGCAATCCGCTCAAGCTCGGCGCGCATCAAAGCGGCGCGGCCCTCGTCCACCTTTTTCCAGCGGCCCAGCGGCGGCACGAACCGCGCTGCAACGTTGCCGTTGATCGGATCAAGCGCAAGGATCATGTCGGCAATCAGACGATAGCCTTCGCCCCCTTCCTTGTGGAACGCCTGCGCATTCACCGCATAGGCCATCCACAGCGCGCGCACGCGGTTGGGGTTGGTCAGGGTGAAATCACGGTGTTGTGCCAATGCCTTGACGTGTTCGGTCGCATCGGGGTTCAACGATCCCGCCTGAAGCGAAAACCACTTGTCGATTACCAGCATGTTGCCATCGAACCGCGCATGGAAATCGGCCAGCGCCGCCTCACGCTGCGCACAATCAAGGCTGCACAGCACCATCAGCGCCGATTGCCGGTCGGTCATGTTCGTCGCCGCATCGTATTGCGCCTTGGCCCGCCGCGCTGCCTCTGCCGGATTGGCTGCCGCAAGGTACACCAGCGCCTGCGTCTTCAGCTTGCGCGCACCCCGCGCCGCAGCCTCAAGGCTATAGGGCACCACGCTGCACCGGTCATGCAGGGCCAGCCACTTGTCCTGCAACGTCTCGCCCAGCCAGCGCTTCAATCCCTCACGCTCGGCAAAGATGCGCGTCGGATCGGCGCGGTCCAGCTGCTCGGCCAAGTAAGCCTCGCCCGGCAGGATCAGCAATTCACCGCGCATCAGATCATCCAGCGCCGCATCATCAAGAATCGCGCCCATCGCATTGCCAATCGCCGCGCGTCCGGCAGCACGTTCCGCATCGGGCAGATTGCCCGCAACGGCCGCCACCAGATGCCGCACGATCAATTGCTGCATCGCCTCATAGCGCGCAAACGGATCATCATCATGCGCGGCCAGAAACACCAGATCATCCACGCTGACCGGCGCGGTCACTTCAACCGGAGCCGAAAATCCACGATTGATCGAAAGCACCGGCGGCGCGGTAAAGCCTTCAAAGGTAAAGGTCTCCTCCGCCTGCGTCAGCACCAGCAAATGCTCGCCGCCATGTTGCCCGGTCGCGCGATCGAACAGCGCGGTGCGCAAAGGGATGACCATGGGCTGCTTGACCGGCTGGCCGGGGGTGGGATTCATGGTCTGCGACAGCGTGAGGGTGACCTTACCCCCCTCATACCCCATGCTGACCCCCACTTTCGGGGTGCCTGCCTGTTCGTACCAGCGGCGGAACTGCGCCAGGTCAATTTCCGACCCGTCTTCAATGGCTTTGACAAAATCTTCGCACGTCGCCGCCTCGCCGTCGTGGCGGTCGAAGTAGAGCGTCGTGCCCTTCAGAAACCGCTCCATGCCGGTCAACACGGTCATCATGCGGATCACTTCTGCGCCCTTGTTATAGACCGTGGCGGTATAGAAGTTGCTGATTTCCTGATAGGAATCCGGCCGGATCGGATGCGCCAGCGGCCCTGAATCTTCCGGAAACTGCGCCGCGCGCAAAATCCGCACGTCTTCGATCCGCTTTACCGGCGCAGACCCGCGATCAGCGCTAAACTGTTGATCTCTAAGGACAGTAAAGCCCTCTTTCAGGCTCAACTGGAACCAGTCGCGGCAGGTGACGCGGTTGCCCGACCAGTTGTGGAAATATTCGTGCGCCACCACGCCTTCCACCGCATCGTAATCGCCATCGGTCGCGGTTTCGGGATCGGCCAGAATATAGCGCGTATTGAAGACGTTAAGGCCCTTGTTCTCCATCGCGCCCGCGTTGAAATCGCTCACCGCAACGATGTTGAAATCGTCCAGATCGTATTCGCGGCCATAGATGTCCTCGTCCCACTTCATCGAAGCGATGAGCGAGCGCATGGCATGGTCGGTCCGGCCCTCGTCGCCTGCACGGACATAGATCGCAAGGTTGACCTTACGTCCTGAAATCGTTGTAAAAGTATCGCGGTTGGCCACCAGATCACCCGCCACCAGCGCGAACAGATACGAAGGCTTGGGCCACGGATCGTTCCATTGCGCCCAATGCGTGCCATCGCCATTATCGCCAGCAGCCACGGGGTTGCCGTTGGACAAAAGCACCGGAAACGCGGCCTTTTCCCCGCTCATCCGCACCGAATAGACCGAAAGCACATCGGGCCGGTCGGGGAAAAAGGTGATGCGGCGGAAACCCTCGGCCTCGCACTGCGTGCACAACAAACCGTTTGATGCATAAAGCCCTGAAAGCTGGGTGTTTGCAGCAGGATTGATCACGGTTTCAATGGCCACGTCGTGGGCGTCGCCCGAAAGCTCGATCACCAGATCTTCGCCAATCATTCTCCACGCGGCATGGGGCACGCCGTCCACCGAAATGGCTTTGGCTGCAATACCTTCGCCATTGAGATGCAGAAGCGACGATCCTTTGCCCGCCGGATTTTTGCGCACCTTCAAAACCGATAACACGCGCGTCGCATCCAGCGACAAAGCAAAGTCCAATGCGATTTGCGGCACCAGCCATTCTGGAGGGCGATAATCCGCGCGGTGGATTGCAGAAGACGGGGCGAATGGGGCGTTTGACAGATCGTTCATCGCTGCAACTTAAGAAGCGATGGCCCCAGCGGCAATCACCGTTATAGTCCTTTGCATGAATAGCATGCTGATTTTCGGAATGGGCTACACCGCGCAAGTGCTGGCAAGGCGTTTGCGAACTCTTGGTTGGCAGGTGCGCGGCACCGGCAGCGCTGGCGATATCGCCTTTGCCGATGGCGCTGCGGTGCGCGCCGCGCTGGCCACGGCAACCCATGTGCTGTCCTCGGTTCCGCCAGCGCGCGAAGGCGGCGATCCGGTGCTGGACACCTATGGCGCAGATATTGCGGCAAGCGGCGCAAAGTGGATCGGCTACCTTTCATCCACCGGCGTTTATGGCGATGCGGGCGGGGCCTGGGTTGATGAAAGCGCACCTGTGGGCCGCGGACGCCGCACGGCGCGGGCCGATGCCGATCTGGCATGGCAGGCGCTGGATGTGCGGGTTCGCGTGTTCCGGCTGCCGGGAATCTACGGTCCGGGCCGCAGCGCGCTTGACCGCGTTGGTGAAGGCCGCGCGCACCGCATTGCCATTCCCGATCAGGTGTTCAGCCGGGTGCATGTGGACGATATCGCCAGCGGTGTGATCGCTTCGTTTGCAGGGCCGGCGGGCGCCTACAACCTCGCCGATGATCTGCCCTGCAGCCAGAACGCCGTGATCGAAGAAGCCGCGCGTATGCTGGGCGTTGCGCCCCCGCCCATGCAATCGCTGGAAGAGGCCAACTTGTCGCCAATGGCACTGGCGTTCTATGCGGAAAACCGTCGCGTCGCCAATGGCAAGGCCAAGCGCGTCCTGAACTGGAAACCGGCGCTTGCAACTTACCGTGAAGGTTTGCGCGCGTTGAGCGCAACGACCAGACCGATCATCACCAATGCCGATCCTGCTGCGGCAAGCAAAGACCAGCGATAGCCCTCGAACACGGTTGACAGGATCATGGCGATCACCGGCACCAGCACGCCGTTATAGGCCCCACGCCCTGCGCCAAGCCTTTGCAAAAGCCGGAAATACAGTGGAAACGTAACGACCGATCCGATCAGGCCAAGATAAATCACGCCGAATATGTACCCGGGCCGCGTATCGAATTGGGGCGGCCCTTCGACGCCGAGCGCAAATGCGCCATCCATCAGCGCGCCCAGCAGCATGCCCCACGCGAGCAGCGGGATCATCGGCTGGTTGCGCGCGGCATTGCTGGCCTGCAACACGTTGGCGGTGGATGCGCTCAAAAGGGCTGCCCCTGTCAAGGCGATGCCAACCAGCACTTTGCCTTCGGGCGGGGCCATGCGATATTCATGCAGCAGCAGCAGCGCAATGCCTGCCCCTGCCACAGCCGATCCGGCCAGGAACCGGCGGGTCACCGGTTGCTTCAGCCACAGCCAGCCCAGCAGCGCATTGGGCACCAGCAGCAGTGCAAACAACACCGCAACAATGCCTGACGTCAAATGCTGTTCGGCGCGATAGACGAACTGGAAGTTCATCACGAACTGGGTCAGCCCCAGCAGTGCCGCAATGCGCACGCCCTGGGCATCAATCCGCAAGGATTCCCGCCGGACCAGCGCCAAAGCTGCCATGCCGACGGCCGCAATCATGAACCGCCAGGTGACCGACCAACTGGGCGGAACGCTGCCGATCTGGTCCTTGATCACCAGCCAGGTTGATCCCCAGATCAGCGCTACGATGAAAAACGGCCCCGCCACGCTCCATTGCCAGAAGCGCGCCAGTCCCGGTAATTCAGGCCCCGGTCATTCAGGCACCGGCAATTCCTGATCTGTTTGATGGCTCATAAAGATGCGATGGCGCGTGCTAGCGCGCAAACGTGCGCCGGATTGCTGTTCCATGCAGTAACCAGCCGCGCCGCGCCGGGGGCACCAGCAGGCGCGGTCCAGTCATAAAAGTCAAAGCCCTGTGCGCGCAGCGTGGCCTGTTCGGCAGTGGAGAGGATCACGAAAATCTCGTTCGCCTCAACCGGATGGAACACGCGGGCACCGCATGCCTGTGCCAGCTCTTGCGCAGCGGCATTGGCTGCGCGGGCATTGTCCAGCCACAAGTCGCCCTCGATCATGGCAAGGACTTGCGCGGCAAGATAGCGCCCCTTGGATTGCAGATGCCCTGCGCGCTTGCGCCGATAGCGCACGACATCGGCCAGTTCCATGTCGAAAAACACCAGCGCTTCGGCGTTCATGCCGCCGTTTTTGACAATGCCGAAGCTCAGCACGTCGACGCCAGCTTGCGCCGTGATCTCGGCAGGATGGCAGCCAAGATGCGCCACGGCATTGGCAAATCGCGCGCCATCCATGTGCAGGCCCAACGCGCGACCTTGGGCCAGCGATCCGATTTCGGCAACCTGCAACGGGGTATAGACCCGGCCGTATTCGGTGGCCTGCGTGATCGAAATGGCGTGCGGCTGCACCTGATGGACATCGTTGCGCAGCGGATCGATCACGGCGCGGATCGTGTCGGGGGTCAGCATTGCGCCATCACCATCGGCCAGCATCAGCTTGGCGCCATGCGTGTAAAATCCCGGTGCGCCGCCTTCGTCCATCTCGATATGCGCCTCGCGGTGGCACACCACGCCGCCGTGGGGCGGAACCATCGCTGCCAGCGCCAGACAATTTGCAGCCGTGCCGGTCGCAACCCAGAGTGCTGTGCATTCCGTGCCGAACAGGTCGGAAAAAGCATCGTCCATCCGGCGCGAAAGGGCATCACCATCATAGCCCGAATCGGGGGTGTCGGCGGCGTGCATGGCATCCCACACGCGGGGATGGACAGCTGCGGTGTTGTCGGAAAAGAATTTCATCGGAAACCGCATTGTCGCTCGGGGCGTTTCCGGTCAAGCAACGAGCCGGAACTACGGCAGAAAAGGTGGATGTAATGGCCGCAGAAGTAACGATCACGCAATTCGATCAGGGTGCGCGCGGGGAATATCACGCAAAAGTTGAAGGCAGTGATGTGATCGGCCGCCTGACTTACAGCCAGAAGGGCGATATCATCACCGCCGATCACACGCTGGTTCCGCCGGAAATTGGCGGGCGCGGCGTGGCGGCAAAGCTGGTTGAGGCGTTGATCGCCGATGCGCGCAAGATGGGTTACAAGATCGTGCCGCAGTGCAGCTACGTTGAAGCCGCGTTCAGGCGCAATCCTGACTGGGCCGATCTGCGCGCCTGACCGTGCCAGCCATTTGCCGGTCCAGATTGCGTGCTGCTCCGAATTGGGCCAGACACCGCCTTCGGCCTATGTTGACCTTCCAAAAATTCGGGTATTAACTGATCGCTTTTACGGCCTGGGACTGCGGAGAAGTCATGGTGCGGGAGCAGCTTCTGGAATTGGCACGCGCGTTGAACGAATTGGCGAACGTTGCCGATGAAGAACGTCATGCCCGGCATGAGTCAGTCCATGAGCCTAGCAAAGCCGAATTGCTGCGCGAGGCGAGGCATCAATTCAAGGCGCAACTGGTCCGCGAGGCGCATTTCGAAGGCCTGCCGTTTCACGAAACCGGCTGGGAAATCCTGCTGGAACTTTAGATCGCCGAGGCAGAGGGGCGAAAGCTGAATGTTACGGCAATCGGGCTGGATGGGCACATTCCCAATGCTACGCTGGTCCGGTGGATTGCCCTGCTTGAACAGCGCCAACTGGTGTTTCGTCAACCCGACACCATCGATCGCCGCAGAACGTGGATTGCGCTGACCCCGCTGGGCAGTGAAAAGCTCGATCTTTGCTTGCGGGAATGCGTGCGCTGAAAAGCCGCGCTTTGATCGGCCGCGTGGAAATGGTGCTGCTGGGGAGGATTGAACTCCCGTCAAGGACACCAAAAGTGGCGGAAATTCTGGGGTTTCGGATCGGCTGCTGTTAGGTTTGTAATGCACGACTGTAACAGTTTTGGCAAGCGTGCAGGCTTGGATTGGGACATCCCCTAGGCATGGCGGCATGGCAGCTAATGGTCCGTCCCGCAAAAAACCTGCCTGTCAGGACACGACACCATTGCGGACGTTGAGCAGTCTCAGGCATACAAGATCGATGGAAGCTCACGAGCAAACAGAGTGGAATGGAACCAAGGCCTTCCTCGGCGGCCTGTATGGGGCCAAGCTCTTCATCGCGGCACCGATGCTCATCGGTCTTCTCATTATGGGCGTTTTAGGTGAGGGCGACTACATCCTTTCCGTTTGGACAGTCCTCTATGGAGCGCTCGCTGTGTATGGCGAACGCACTCGTCGTGCAGCACAGTCGCGCACTTACCGGCGCTCGCTGGGGTTTAACATCGCCCTGTTGTCATCCATTCTGGCACTGCTCTGCGCGACGGGAGCCATCTTGTTTGGTGTCTATGGCGGATGACGACATTTCGGCTGAGGAATGTCCGCTAACCACCCAAAAGCTGGCGATCCATTGCCCAGCCGCGCTCCTTGATAGCAGCCATTTGCTAAGCGAGACTTTTTGCGTTGTGTAGTAGTACACCTGGAACCACTTGCCCGCACCATGACCGGCTAATTCTGGTTAATGGATGGCAGCTTTGCCTCACTTTTAGTGAAAAGCTGCCTTTCGGGAGACGACGCCATTGCGGACGTGTTGTTCATGCCTTCACCGCCAATCAGACGGGCTCTCTTTACACGCCGTGCGCACGAAGTGGAGCAGAGGCATTTTCGCAACGCTTAAGTAGGCTTTCTCCATTCAAATCTATGAATATAAGCGTGGGGTTTAGAATTTTTGCGAAATATATCGTCGCATTTAAAATAGGGTAATTTCAGCTCTATATGATTAACGCTCTTTGTATTATCAGTTAATTTCGATAAACTTAATAGAACTGATCTTGCGCTTTTTGGACCAACAACAGTTATTCCGTCAGCGAGGTACACTCCATCTTTTTCTAGAATATATGTGGGGTATCCGACGTTCGTGACATTGTAATTATCAACTACTATATTACCACCTCGACCATTTAATTTTGAAGTCTCAATACATACGAAAACATCTCCGTGATTTTCCAATTCTATTGAAATGAATTCGGGAAGAGTATTGCTATCATAGACCAAACCTGCTGAAAATTTCATGGGTTCATCATGTTCTTGATCGCAGGAAGAGGCCAATAGGCATATCGAGGAAAAGAGTAGGACACGGACTGTCTTCACTGTTAACATCGAGGAACCTCTACATGCGACCTTCGAGAACTTTCTTTGCTATCAGCTAGGAAATGCCATGTCATCTTTCCACCCACTTCCTATCATCCAGCAGTATTGGGCCCTAGCCTAAAAGCTGCCATGACAACCACCTACCCAAGTGTAGTCGCAATACCGGCACTCCCCGACCTGAATACGCTTTGCGATCACGCGACCCCTTATCTCACCAGACACGCGCGGTATTACCCCCATGTCCCCCAATACAATAAGTACCCGCTTAAGTTAGACCATGGGGTGGGACATCGTGCACATCCGGTGCAGCCTATTGCTTTTGCCAAGTTAGCTGCCGCTAACGGTAAGCGGGGCAAATTCCCGGGCGGTTATGCTGGAGCGGCTATGACGAGTTGGGGCAGCCATGGGACAGGTGTTGCGCCTTGGACGCCGAAGCGATCACCAAGGAACTGGTAGAATGAGATGCCG
>JADYXV010000250.1 GCA_020853995.1 Novosphingobium sp. | reverse complement strand
CCTGCGAACGACATCTTGGTGCCAGCCGCAAATGCCTTGGGGTTCTTCAACCATGAATCCAGCGTAGCGAAGTCCCAGTTGCCGCCGTGCCCTGCAAGATCTGCCGAATAGGCAAAACCTGCCACAGACTTGCCAACAGGCTTGCCGACGATGCCATAGAGCGCCGGTCCGATGCCATTAGCACCGCCTTGAGCGGCAACATGGCAAGCCTTGCACTTGGCAAAAACAGCCTCACCCTTGGCCACATCGCCGGTGGCGAGAAGCGTTGCCAAAGGCAGTTCCTTTTCACCGCCAGCGGCGGCTTCTTCTTCTACGCCTTCAATAGCATAGCCCATCTTTTCAGGGCGATGTTCCTTATCGGCGAGGAAATAGTGTCCCGAAAGGCTGGAAAGGCCCAGGGCAACGATGCCCCCGAACAAAGCCCATCCAGCGATGGTGTTGAAACGGTCGTCCATTTACGAACCCCAATGGCGCACGCCGGCACCCTGCCGGCCCCCGCGCGAGTTGCGGCACGCTCTAGTCAGCCCCCCGCCCAAGCGCAAGATGCTTTGACGCGCAAAATGACAAGAAGCTTGCATCGCGCCCTTGCCGCCGGTGTCACACAGGCTTAATCGCGCTGGCATCATGCAGAGTTATCCCGCACCCGCGCTCGTCCTTGTCGAACAAATGGCCGCCGCTGCCGCCGCTGATCCGGCGCGCGCCGTGTCCTTTCAGGGTGCACCGGGCGCCAATTCGCACCGCGCGGCGCTTGAAGCCCTGCCCGATTGCCTGCCGCTGCCGTGCTTTTCATTAGAAGATGCGCTGGATGCGGTGAAGGAAGGCCGCGCAGGCCAAGCGATCATCCCGATTGAAAATTCACAGCATGGCCGCGTTGCCGACATCCACTTCCTGCTGCCTGAAAGCGGATTGTCGATTGTTGGCGAGCATTTCCTTGAGATTCACGCCAGCCTGATGGCGCTGGGTGATGGTCCCTTCACGGCGGCCTACAGCCACCCGCAAGCGCTGGGCCAATCGCGTTTCTATCTGCGGGAACGCGGTATCGTACCGATGAGCTATGCCGATACGGCGGGCGCTGCGGCCTATGTAGCCGAACTGGGCGATCCCACGGTCGCTGCGCTCGCGCCGCGAATCGCCGCAGAACTCTATGGCCGGAAAGTGATCGAAGACCATGTCGAGGACGCGCATGACAACACCACGCGATTCGTCATCCTGTCCAGGACCCCGTTGGACCCCGCAGCGATTGCCGGCCCTGCCATGACCACATTCGTCTTCGAAGTGCGCAATATTCCTGCCGCGCTTTACAAGGCACTGGGCGGTTTTGCCACAAACGGCGTGAACATGACCAAGCTGGAGAGCTACCAGCGCGGGGCCAGCTTTGCCGCGACCGAGTTTTTCGCCGATATTGTCGGCGCACCGGGCGATCCGGCAGTAGACCGCGCATTCGAAGAACTGGAATACTTCGCCAAGCGCCTGCGTATGCTCGGAACCTACCCGATGGAGCGCATTCGGGGTTAGTAGCACTTGCGGCAAGCGCATCTGCGTGCAACCAGTGCGCTTGTGACAGCAGCGGCCCCGGCGAACATTTCAAGCGATGACGCTGCGGCGGCTGAAAAGGCATGGACGTCTGTGCATGATGCAGGCGACATCCAGTTTGCGCCCGTCCCGCCCGATCCTGTGGCACAATCGCCTGAATGGCTGAAGGCAATCGGCCGCTTTCTGGACTGGCTCCTTTCACCCTTTGGACGCCTGCTGGGTGCAAGCTGGAACTGGGTCGAGATAGCACTGCTGGTCGGGGCAGCAATTGGCGTTGTCTGGATCATATGGGCGCTGCTCTGGCCACTATGGCAAGACCGCAAGGTGCGCGCGCGCACTGCCGCTCCTGACTGGACGCCCGCGCGCGAGGAGGCTCTGGCCTTGCTGGAAGATGCTGACCGGCTGGCCGCTGAAGGCCGCTATGACGAGGCCGCGCACTTGTTGCTTCAGCGCAGCATCGGCCAGATCGCCAGCGCGCGGCCCGATTGGCTGTCACCATCAAGCACCGCGCGCGAAATCGGCGCGATCACCGCCCTGCCGCAAAGCGCGCGCCATGCCTTTGCCGAGATCGCCGGATTGGTAGAACGCGCCCGCTATGCCCTGCGCCGCCTTGATGCGGGCGATTGGTCTGCGGCGCGCGCAGCCTATGCGCGGTTCGCGCTGGAACGGCTTGAGGCTGCATCATGACTGCCGCTGCGTCTCCGTTCCCGCGCTCCACTGTGATCGGGATGTTGCTGATCGGCGCGCTGGCCTTCGTTGGCCTGCTCTGGTTCCTGGGCAATAATACCGGCGGCAGCGGCAACAATGGCGGCGCGCATGTTGGCGGCTACGGCCTCAACGGATATGCCGGAATTGCGCAAATGCTTGAAGCGGAAGGCCTCGACGTGATCCGCCAGCGCAACCGCCAAGCCATTGAAACCCAACCGGGATTGCTCATTCTGATGCCTCCTGCAGGCGCAGAGGGCAAGGAAATTGCCAAAGTCGTCGAAGCCCGGCGCTACATCGGGCCAACCATCGTGGTCACGCCAAAATGGCTGGCGTTGGGCGTAAATTCAAAAAAGGCGAAGCGTGGCTGGGTGCAAGTGGTTGATACTACAGCACCCGACTGGCAGGGCTTTGCAGACAATGTGACGGTTCAGATCGGCTCCGAGAAATCCCCCCCTGCAGGCGGCTGGCGCGTGGGAACACGGCGCGGGCCGCTGCCGGATGACCGGCGGGTAGAGACGGGAACCGGCAAAGGGCTTGTACCAATCATCAATGCCGGCAACGGCAAAGTGCTGGCCGCGTGGCTTGATGACGATGGCTATTACCCCGCGCTCAATGAATTCGCCGGGATTGATCCGGATTATGGCGGCGAGGATGAAGATCGCTATCCCGTGGTCATGGTGTTCGAACCGGACTTGCTGGACAACTGGGGCCTTGCCGACAAAGCAACCGCCTTGCTGGCACGCGACCTGATTTTGGCCACGGCAGACGACCGCGACCAGCCTATCGCGTTCGACATGACGTTCAACGGCTTTGGCGCAAGCCGCAACCTGCTGACGCTGGCGTTTGAACCGCCGTTTCTGGCCGCAACGCTGTGCCTGTTGCTGGCCGCGCTGGCGGTGGCGTGGCGCGCATTGCATCGCTTTGGCCCTGCACTGCAAAGTGGGCCGGAGATTGCCAATGGCAAAGCCGCGCTGGTGGCCAATGCCGCTGGCCTTATCCGCCGCACCGGCCGCGTCCATCTTGTCGCAGCGCCTTATGCCGATGCCGTGCGGGACCGGTTGGCAATGGCGCTAGGCCTGCCGCGCGGACAATCCGCCGAAGCCACAGAGAAGCTGATCGATGCCGCCCAAGACCGGCGCGGCCTTGGCGGACCGCGTTTTTCCGCAGCTGCTGCGCATTTGCGCAGCGCGCGCAAACCCCATGACCTGACCCGGCGCGCTGCCGTGGTGCACCAGATCGAAAAGGACCTGACGTGAGCGATATGACCCTTGAGGAACTTGGCGCGCTGGCGGCAAGGATCCGCAGCGAAGTGGGCAAGGCCGTGGTCGGACAGGATGACGTGCTCGACCACCTGCTCGTCGCGCTGTTTGCGGGCGGGCACGTTCTGCTTGAAGGGCCTCCGGGCACGGCAAAGACGTTTCTGGCGCAATGCCTTGCAGCGTCTCTGGGCCTCGATTTCGGGCGTATCCAGTTCACGCCGGATCTGATGCCGGGCGATATTCTGGGCTCCAACCTGTTCAACTTCCAGACCAGCCAGTTCACCCTGACGCGTGGGCCGATCTTCCACGAATTGCTGCTGGCCGATGAAATCAACCGCACCCCGCCCAAGACGCAGGCCGCCCTGCTGGAAGCCATGCAGGAGCGCCGCGTGACGCTGGACGGCGAAGCCCATGCGCTGTCCGACCGGTTCATGGTCGTTGCCACGCAGAACCCGATCGAAAGCCAGGGTGTATACCCCCTGCCCGAAGCGCAGCTGGACCGGTTCCTGTTCAAATTGCTGGTCAATTACCCTTCGGCAGAAGAAGAAGCTCGCATCGTCACCCGTTATGGCGAGGGTCGCGGTGCGGCAAAGCCTGCGCAAATGGGCATCGTGGCGGTCACCAATTCTGATGAACTGGCGCGCGCCAGTGACGCGGTTGCAGCGGTTACCCTGGCCGAATCGATTGTCGATTACGTGGTGCGGCTGGTGCGGGCCACCCGCGAAACCGGCGATCTGGTAGCCGGAGCATCGCCGCGTGCCGCCGTGCTGCTGGCAGGTGCTGCCCGTGCGCGCGCCGCGCTTGATGCGCGCAACTATGTGATCCCTGACGACGTAAAGGCGCTGGCCACCGCTGTTTTGCGCCACCGTTTGCTACTCAGCCCCGCGGCCGAGATTGAAGGCAAGCAAGTGGAAGCGATTGTTGCCGCGCTGGTGGAAAGCACGGAAGCCCCGCGTTGAACCGACCGGCCGTCTTGCTGCCATCGCGGACTGCGGTGCTGATTATCGCAGGGCTTGCCCCCCTTGCGCTGATCCTTGCGGCCGCTGCGCCCGGCGCATGGATTGCCGCGCCTGCGCTGGGTGGCGCTTTGCTGATTCTGGTGCTGCTGGACGGGCTGTTTGCGGGCGAACTGGCCGATTTGCGCGTCATTGCGCCCACTGATGCCGAAGTTGGCGAAGCGGCGACACTGACCGTGTTGGCAGACCTTGCCCGCGCTGGCCCGCGCAGCCGCCCTGAAGCCGCGCTGGAGTGCGATCCGCGCCTTGCGCCGGGCGGACGCGTTGCACTGCCCCTCACCCCGCTGGACAGCGCGTGGAGCGGGACTGCGACCATTCATCCCAACCGGCGCGGCACCGGCACTGTCAGCCGCGTCTGGTTGCGCTGGACCGGCCCGCTTGGCCTTGCCCACCGCCAGACCAGCCGCACGTTGGACAATGCCGTGCGCATCTGGCCCAACATCGCGCCGGTGCGCAGCCCTGCGCTGCAAATCTTCCTGCGCGATGCCCAGTTCGGGATGATCGCGC
Organism: Novosphingobium sp.; assembly: GCA_020853995.1. Classification (GTDB taxonomy): domain Bacteria; phylum Pseudomonadota; class Alphaproteobacteria; order Sphingomonadales; family Sphingomonadaceae; genus Novosphingobium. The sequence goes on along the minus strand of JADYXV010000250.1, from coordinate 2,936 downwards.
GGCGCATTCGCGGCGAGGGCACCGATTTCGAGGCGTTAGCCGAATACGAACCGGGCATGGACCGCCGCCGGATCGATTGGAAAAGCTCGGCCCGCCACGCCCGCCTTTATGCCAAGGAATACGAGGTCGAGCGCAACAACCAGATCGTCTTCGCGTTCGATTGCGGACAGGCGATGTGCGAACCCATCGATGGCCTGCCGCGCATTGACCGTGCCGTTACCGCAGCGCTCACCACCGCCTATGTCGCGTTGAAGGCGCAAGACCGCGTCGCCCTGTTCGGCTTTGCCGCCAAGCCCGAAGTTGCCACGCCGTTCGTCACCTCAAGCCGCGATTTCGCGCGGTTGCAGCGTGCCGCCGCCGGGCTGGATTATCACCCCGGCGAGGCCAACTTCACCCTTGCCCTTTCAACGCTGGCCGCGCGGTTGCAACGCCGTTCGCTGATCGTGCTGTTCTCCGATTTCGCCGATCCCACCAGCGCCGAACTGATGGTCGAAAACGTGGGGCGGCTGGTTGAACGCCATTTCGTGCTGTTCGTGGTGATGACCGATGCCGATCTTGCGCGCATCATATCTGCCCCGGTGCAAGACATGGACAGCGTTGCGCAAGCCGTCACCGCCACGTCGCTTGTGCGGCAGCGCACCCTGGTGCTGCAACGCCTGCGCCAGCTTGGCGTGCGCGTAATCGAGGCTCCGCATGATATGATCGGCACGCGGCTGCTTGACGCCTATCTTGCGGTCAAACGCGAAGGGCGGATCGGATGACAACAGCGACCGCAGCCCCCACAATCGCACAGAAGATTGGCGGATGGTTTTCCAAAGCCCCGGCACAAGCGGTTGCGGCTGAACACGCCGCGCTGCGATCTGACCGTTTCCGGCTGGAGCGCGAAAGCGAATGGAAGCGGCTGGAAGCCATTGTCACGCAAATGGAAGCGGGCCGCCTGCGCCGGATTTCTGACGCGGATCTGCTCGCCCTGCCCGCGCTTTATCGCACAGCCGCATCCAGCCTTTCCATCGCGCGCGAAACATCGCTTGATGCCGCGCTGATCGCTTATCTTGAGGCGTTGACCCAGCGCGCCTGGTTCCTGGTCTATGGACCCCGAGCCTCGTTATGGTCGTGGTTCAAGCGCTTTCTGGGCGGGGAATGGAGCGCATCGGTGCGCGCGATGGGCACCGATATCCTGATCGCGCTGGCGCTGATGGTGGCCGGCACTGTCGCAGGCTGGCTGCTCGTCGAATCCAACCCTGATTGGTACTATTCGCTGGTTTCTGCCGGATTTGCCGACGAGCGCGTACCCGGTGCCAGCCGTGAAGTGCTGCGCGGCACCTTGTTCGGTGGTCAGGATCAGGACGGGATGAGCCTGTTTGCCGCCAGCCTGTTCAGCAATAACGCGCAAGTGTCCATTCTGTGCTTTGCGCTCGGCTTTGCCTTTGGCTTGCCCACGATGCTGCTGCTGATCCACAACACGGCGCTGCTGGGCGCGATGCTGTGGCTCTATCATGGTCAGGGATTGCTGCCTGATTTCGTCGGCTGGCTGTCCATTCACGGCACGACCGAACTGTTCGCAATCCTGCTGGCAGGCGCTGCGGGCCTGCACATTGGCCGCGCAATGGCCTTTCCCGGCAATGCGTCCGTACTTGACGCCGCAGCCGCAGCAGGAAGACGCACGGCGCAAGTAATGACCGGCGTTGTGCTGATGCTCATCATCGCAGCAGTGCTCGAAGGCTTTGCGCGCCAGTTGGTTGATAACACGCCTGCGCGGTTTACCGTGGGCGGCTTCATGCTGGTGTTCTGGATCGGATACTTCTTCGCCTTCCGGCGCGGGGTGCGCGTCTGATGGCTTTGTCATTGCCCTTGCGCCGCAAGCCTGTGGCACACACTCCGCCTGATTTTGACGGGAAGCGCCGCAGGATTGTGACCACGCCAGAGGGCCTGACGCTGCCATTCCTGCTCGCCTCACGCGGGGCCCGGGCAGGCGCGCTGATGATTGACCTGACGATGATTGTCGGCGCGATGATCGGGATGACGGTAATCCTGTTTCACCTTGCCGATGCCGCCGGGATCAATCTGGATGGCGGAAAAGACCCGGCTGCCCGCGCGGTGCAGGCGTTGGGCGTCCTATGGATCATCGCCCTGTTCCTGTTCCGCAATGCCTGGTTCCTGTTCTTTGAACTGGGACCGCGCGGGGCAACGCCCGGCAAACGCATGGTAGGCATCCGGGTAGCAGCGCGTGGCAGCGCCAAAGGCGGCGCGCGTCTGACGACAGAGGCGGTGATCGCGCGTAATCTGGTGCGCGATATCGAACTGTTCATGCCCATCACCTTCATCATTTCCACTTGGGCCAACGACGGTGACACGGATCTTGCAAGTTGGGCCGGCGCTGTCTGGTTCCTGATCTTTGTGCTGTTCCCGTTCTTCAACCGTGACCGCCTGCGCTGCGGTGATCTGATTGCCGGCACGTGGGTGGTCGAAGCGCCCAAACGCAAACTGGAACAGGCCCTGTCCGTCAGCGACGCTGCGCGCGGGCAATCGCAAACAACCGGCGCGCAATATCGCTTCAGCGCCGAAGACCTTGCGGTTTATGGCGAATTTGAATTGCAAACGCTGGAGCGCGTTTTGCGAGAAAACCGCGAAGAGGCCATGCGCGATGTGGCCCAGACCATTTGCCGCAAGATCGGCTGGAGCGCAGGTGCAGGCGATGAACGCGCCTTCCTTGAAGCCTATTACGCCCAACTGCGCGCACGGCTGGAAACCGGCATGCGCTTTGGCAAACGCAAGGCCGATAAGCACACTGGGGCTTCTGAAAACTGAAAAGGCCCCGCATTTCTGCGGGGCCTTTCGTTTGCGGGTGGTTGCTGGCAGGCTCAGAGCTTGCCGGTGAGTTCCGGGACGAGCGTGAACAGATCGCCGACGAGGCCGATGTCTGCTACCTGGAAGAT
>JADYXV010000249.1 GCA_020853995.1 Novosphingobium sp. | reverse complement strand
GTGCCTCGACTTCGCTCGACACGAACGGGAAAGGTGAATGTATCGGGCCAAAGAAAAAGCCCTTCCGGCAAGGGAAGGGCTAATTCTCATAACCATACTGAAAAAGCGCCTTAAGCAGCCTTTTGCAAGTCCAGTTCCATCCGCTGCCAGATCTCGACCAGCGCCGCCGTCAGCTCGCTCATCATGGCTTCGGTGTGCGAAGGCCCCGGCGTAAAGCGAAGACGCTCCGTGCCGCGCGGGACGGTCGGGTAATTGATCGGCTGCACATAGACGCCATATTCGGCGAGCAGGATGTCCGCGATTTTCTTGGCCCGCACCGGATCGCCTACCATCAGCGGCACGATGTGTGTGGTTGATGGCATGACCGGAAGGCCCGCATCGGCAAAAGCCTTCTTCATGAAAGCTGCTGCCGCCTGTTGGCCCTCACGCTCGACGCTTGATGCCTTCAGATGCCGCACCGATGCCAGCACCCCTGCCACGAGCACAGGCGAAAGCGATGTGGTGAAAATGAAGCCCGGAGCATAAGAACGGATTACATCGATAATCCGCGTGTCAGCCGCAATATAGCCGCCCATTACGCCAAACGCCTTGCCCAACGTACCTTCGATAATATCAATTCGATGCGCAGCCTCATCACGATCGGTAATGCCGCCACCGCGCGGGCCATACATGCCCACCGCATGTACTTCATCAATATACGTCAGCGCGTTGTACTTTTCCGCCAAGTCGCAAATGGCGTGGATCGGGGCAATATCACCGTCCATTGAATAGACCGATTCAAACGCGATCAGCTTGGGCACCGATGGATCGGTTTCGGCCAGAAGCTCTTCCAGATGCTCCACGTCGTTGTGACGGAACACCTTCTTTTCCGCGCCCGAATTGCGGATGCCCGCGATCATCGACGCGTGGTTCAGTTCGTCCGAAAAAATGACACAGCCAGGCAGGATCTTGGCCAGCGTCGAAAGCGTCGCATCGTTCGAGACATAGCCCGAAGTGAACAGCAGCGCGCCATCCTTGCCATGCAAGTCGGCAAGCTCGGCTTCAAGCTGGATATGATAGTGGGTGTTGCCACCAATGTTGCGCGTACCGCCGGACCCTGCGCCCACGTTGTGCAGCGCCTCTTCCATCGCTTCGATAACCTTGGGGTGCTGGCCCATCGCAAGGTAATCGTTCGAACACCAAACGGTAATCGGTTTCGGGCCGTTATGGCCGGCAAAGCAGCGCGCATTGGGGTATGCGCCCTTGTTGCGCAGGATGTCGATGAAGACGCGATAACGACCTTCCGAGTGTAAACGCTCGATAGCTGAATCGAAAACCTGATCGTAGTTCACCCCGCCGCTCCTTCCTGCAACAAGGACATGTTTGCCCTTGAGGCCCGATAACGTGGACCCACCGGCGATGGATCAGCCTCTACGCCTCTTGATTCCGCATTGCCAGCAAGATTTGCAGGCAATGTCCCAAAGGTCGCCCTAGCGCGCCAATGGTAAAGGACGCGGTAAGGCAGCCTTGGTATAACCGTCTTGGGGTCCGGAATTTTCAAGGAACTGCGGATCATGCGACGGGATAATGATCAGCGACGGGTTTTGTGTTCGTAATGCATGCAGCCCCTTGAGCCATCCAATCGTCGCAGTCCGGTCTTCCTGCACCAGCCAGTCGGTCAACAACCGGCTGCGCGGCACGGTTTGGATGATGTTGCTGGCAAGCGATCCGGTATCACCCGCAAAAAGATATTCGCGGCCGTTCTGAAGGCTGATATAGATCATTTGTGATCCTGTGGTGTGACCGGGAGTCTGGATCAACACAACCCCCGGTGCCACAGCTTCAATCGCGGCAAGGCTGCGGGGCGGGGGCAGTTGGCCAGCATTGGCTCGCCATAGCGAGGTCATGCCTCGCGCCAAATCTGGCGAAACGATGGCCTTTTTCGCCAAGCTAGCAAACTTGGGATAGTCCAGAAACCCGCCAACGTGGTCGATGTGCTCATGGGTGAACACAATCAGCTTCGCATTCTCCATCCACTGCCCAGCCAAGGTCGCTGCCGCGTTGTCATAGCCAGAAAAGTCCAGTTCCTTGGCGTCGGCCTCGGAAAGGCCGCTGTCGATAACGATCCCGCCAGTTGGCGTCACGGCATGCCAAACAATCACGCCGCTTTGTACCATCCGCAGACCGGTACCAGCTGCCAATGCGGCGCCAGGGACGTCGCGTGTCGCAACGGTCGTATATTCCAGCGCCGTCGGCTTCTCTCCTGCCAGAACATCTGCCTGCTTGCGGATTTCAGCAAGGTCAAAGGTGCGTGTCGGCGCATCGCTGGGGCCTGCATTGACCAGCAGCCAGTAATAACCCACCCCCAGCAGCAGTAGCAGGATAATCACGGCCTTGGAAAATCTGCTCATCAATTGGCCCCCCACATGGCCGCAAATCTGGCCTCAGCCAAAAGTCAGAAAATCGCCACGCGCTCCAGCCCGTTCGCAACAAGCGTCGGGCCGAGTTGATCGACATCGTCCCCACCTTTTGTGAACAGCGCAAGATCTGGCTGATTGCGTCGCCAATCCTGCCCTTCCGTCAAGAATGCAACGCGGCGGGCAATGCCATCCGATCCATCGATAAATGAAACGCCTGGGCCGAATGCTGCGCGCAGTTCGTCCTCGATCAACGGAAAGTGCGTGCAGGCCAGCACCACTGTATCAATCCGCTCGCCATCAGGCTGGCCCCGCAGTGCCGCCACGGCCCGCGCAAAGACGTCAGGATCAACTGATTCGCCGCGCAGCTTTGCCTCAGCTGCGGTGACAAGTTCCGGAGCGCCGTGGCGGAGCAGGCGCTTGTCGGCGGCAAACTCTGCCTCAAGCCTGTCTACATAACCTTGCCGGATCGTGGCTGCCGTGCCGAGCAGGCCGATCACGCCGGTGCGGGTCATGGAGGCGGCAGGCTTGATGGCAGGTACCGTGCCTACAATCGGCACTTCCAGAACTTCGCGAACCGACGCCAGTGCAATCGTAGATGCGGTATTGCATGCAATGCACACAAGCCGGGGCCGAAAGCGTTCGGTCAGCCGCCCCAGCAGGCCCGAAACGCGCGCAGCAATCTGCGCTTCGGTCTTCGAACCATAAGGCAGGCCGGCGTTATCAGCCACGTAAATCACGGGTGCTTGGGGCAGAAGCGCACGAACTTTCCGCAGCACCGACAAGCCGCCAACGCCCGAATCAAATAGCAGTAGCGGCGCGGTTGGATCGACCGTGGAAGTGGTCGTCGGGTCTCTGCTTTGTACGGTCATCGCCCGTCTTGTATCGGGAATGGCAGCAAAATGGAAACTGACCTCTTTCGCTTTTGCCTTTTGAATGCCTATTAGCGTCCTGTGGAAACGCTTTTGCCTCTTGTCGTCGGCTATCTATTGGGCTCCGTGCCCTTCGGCCTGATCCTGACCCGTCTTACCGGCGCGGGTGATTTGCGCGCGATCGGCTCGGGGAATATCGGCGCAACCAACGTCTTGCGCACAGGCAAAAAGGGACTGGCCGCTGCCACTCTTCTGCTTGATCTGGGCAAGGGCCTTGCTGCGGTGGTGCTTGCCCGTCACTTCTGGGCCGGAAACGAGGCGCTAGCCGCTGTTGCGGCTGTTCTTGGCCACTGTTTCCCGCTCTGGATCAAGTTCAAGGGCGGGAAGGGCGTGGCCACGCTCATGGGTGTCTCGCTTGGCCTCGCATGGCCAATCGGCCTTGCCTATGCGGTAACATGGCTAGGAATGCTTGGGTTGAGCCGAATTTCCTCGCTTGGCGGAATGTGTGCAGCCTTAATTGCCCCTGTTGCTGCTGCATTGCTCGGATACACCCAATATGCCCTTGCATTGGCGTTATTGGCTTTGCTCGTGCTGTTCCTCCACCGCGAAAACATTGCCCGGCTGCGCGCCGGCACTGAACCCAGGGTCGGCAGCAAAAAGTGAGCGATACTGCCGCGCTAACCCGTGACGAGGCGTTTGCGCGCATCCGGCTGCTGCGCTCGCCCAATATTGGCCCTGTCAGCTATACACAACTGTTTCGCCGATTTGGCACCGCTTCCGCTGCACTCGATGCCTTGCCCGATCTAGCGGCTAGAGGAGGTGCACCCTACCGCCCCGCAGCCATTGAGCGGATCGAGGCAGAAGTGGCCGCCGTGCGCTCCAATGGCGCACGCTACCTTTTCCACGATAGCCCCGATTACCCCGCGTTGCTTGCCACCCTCGAAAGCCCTCCGCCGATCTTGACTTTACGTGGCGATAGCGCGCTGCTTTCGCGTCCTTCCGTCGCCGTTGTCGGTGCGCGCAATGCGTCGGCTGCCGCAGTCAAACTCTCGCGCGATTTCGCCACAGCGCTGGCGGGCAGAGGATATGTCGTCGTCTCAGGCCTTGCGCGGGGGATCGATTCCGCCGCGCATCGTGGTGCCATCGCTGGAATGGCCGATGGCGGCGGCACTATTGGCGTCATCGCCAGTGGCATTGATATTACGTACCCGCCTGAGAATGCCGAACTGCAAGAGCAAGTGGCAAGCCAAGGTTTGCTAATTGCCGAAATGCCCCCCGGTACAGAACCGCTTGCCCGTCATTTCCCCCATCGCAATCGCATCATTGCGGGTCTGGCCTCTGGTACGCTGGTGGTCGAAGCAGCGCCAAGATCGGGCTCGCTCATCACAGCCCGCCTTGCTGCCGAATCCGGTCGTGAAGTCATGGCCATTCCCGGCTCGCCGCTCGACAGCCGCTCGCAAGGCTGCAACCAGCTGATCCGTGAAGGCGCAATCCTCGTCCAATCGCCGGACGATGTCGTCGAACTGCTCGCCGGGTTCGAAGGGCAAGCGCGCTCAACCTTCCGCGAACCACCTGAGAGTTACTCCCCGGACATTACCGATGAACCCGCAGACATTGCCGGACTTCTCGGCCTTGCGCCTGTTGCCGTGGACGAAATCATCCGGCAAAGCGGGGCAAGTGCAGGGGCTGTGCAAATGGCGCTGCTCGAACTTGAACTTGCCGGACGCTTGCAACGCCATGCTGCGGGAAGGGTTAGCCTCACCGCTTAAGCCTCCTTTAACCGCGAATCCCCAACCTGCCGCTTGACGGATGGGCGTTTCCGTCCCCACCCTCGCGCACACGTACACGTAAGGACTGCTTTAAACCGTCATGCAGCTTGTCATTGTAGAATCTCCGGCCAAGGCCAAGACCATCGAGAAGTATCTCGGCCCAGGCTATAAGGTCCTCGCCTCTTATGGCCACATCCGCGATCTGCCGCCCAAGGATGGCTCTGTCCGTCCGGACGAAGATTTCGCGATGGACTGGGAATTGTACGGCGACAAAACCTCGCGCGTGAAGGCCATTACCGATGCCGCCAAAACCGCTGACCGTCTGATCCTCGCGACTGACCCTGACCGCGAAGGTGAGGCTATCTCGTGGCACGTCAGAGAATTGCTGAAGAAGCGCAAGGTCCTTCCCAAAGAAGTCGAACGCGTCACTTTCAACGCGATCACCAAGCAGACCGTGACCGACGCGATGAAGCGCCCGCGCGAACTCGATCAGGATCTGATCGACGCCTATCTCGCCCGCCGAGCCCTCGATTACCTGTTCGGCTTCACGCTTTCGCCGGTCTTGTGGCGCAAGCTTCCGGGTGCCAAATCTGCAGGGCGTGTGCAATCGGTCGCTTTGCGCCTGATTGTAGAGCGTGAGCGGGAAATCGAAGCCTTCCGTTCACAGGAATACTGGTCGGTCATCGCGCGACTCGAACACCTCGGCACCGAATTTTCGGCACGCCTCGTGCGTTTCGAAGGCGACAAGCTTGATAAGCTGACGCTCGGCGATGAAGGCGCAGCGATGAAGGCCAAGGCTTTGGTCGAATCCACCACTTTCCGCGTGGACGAGGTTGAGACCAAGCCCACCCGCCGCAATCCCTACCCGCCTTTCACGACTTCAACCTTGCAACAGGAAGCCGCGCGCAAGCTTGGCTTCTCTGCCAGCCATACCATGCGTGTGGCGCAAACGCTGTATGAAGCAGGCGCTATCACCTACATGCGTACCGATGGCGTGCAGATGGATCCAAGCGCCATTTCCGAAGCGCGCAAGGCCATCTCTGACCGTTATGACGGGCACTATCTGCCCGAAAAGCCGCGCCATTACGAAACCAAGGCCAAAAACGCACAGGAAGCGCACGAAGCCATCCGCCCGACCGACTTTACCAAGGACCGCTATGGTTCGGGTAATGAAGCGCGGCTCTATGACCTTGTCTACAAGCGCGCGATGGCCAGCCAGATGGCGTCTGCCAACATCGAACGCACCACGATTACGTTACGTGACGGCACCGGCAAGCATGAATTGCGCGCCACGGGTCAGGTCATCAAGTTCCCCGGCTTCCTCGCGGTTTACGAAGAAGGCCGTGACCAGAAGCAGGAAGGTGAGGACGACGAAAGCGGCCTGCTGCCTGCCATGAACAAGGGCGATACGCCTGCGAAGCGCGGCGTTGATGCAGCCCAGCATTTTACCCAGCCACCCCCGCGTTATTCCGAAGCAAGTCTGGTCAAGCGGCTCGAAGAACTCGGCATTGGCCGCCCGTCGACATATGCTGCCACGCTACAAGTGCTGAAAGACCGCAATTACGTCCGCACCGAGAAGAACCGCTTCTTTGCCGAGGAATCTGGGAGGTTGCTCACCGCGTTCCTCGAACGCTTTTTCCCGCGCTATGTCGCTTATGACTTCACCGCCGGGATGGAGGACGAGCTTGATAATGTCTCGGGCGGACGCGCGGAATGGAAGATCGTGCTCGCCGATTTCTGGCGCGATTTCAAACCCAAGTCCGACGAGGTGATGGAGAACAAGCCAAGCGAGGTCATGGCCGAGCTTGATGAAGTCCTGTCCGATTACCTGTTCCCGCCGCGCGATGATGGCACCGATCCACGCATCTGCCCCAAATGTGCAGAAGGCCGTTTGTCTCTGCGCGGCGGGCGCTATGGTGCATTCGTTGCCTGTTCGAACTATCCCGAATGCAAATTCACCCGCAAGTTCGCCCAACCCGGCGGCGCTGATGGTGAGGGCGGCGATGATGACGGCCTGCTGGGCAAAGATCCGGTAACGGGCCTTGATGTCAGCCGCAAAACGGGCCGCTTTGGGCCTTATGTCCAACTGGGTGATGGCAAGGAAGCCAAGCGGGCTTCAATCCCCAAGGACATCGGCGAACTCGATCTCGAATGGGCGTTAAAGTTGCTCGGCCTGCCCCGCGAAGTGGGCAAACATCCCGAATCGGGCAATCCCATCACGGCCAGCATTGGCCGCTATGGCCCCTATCTTGCCCATGATGGCAAATATGCCCGCCTGAAGGCCACTGCTGAAGTGTTTGAAACCGGCATGAATGCCGCTGTCATGTTGCTTGCGGCCGCTGCCGCCGGTGGCGGACGCGGCGCCCGCGTTGCTGCCGAACCGCTCAACACCTTTGGTCCGCATCCCACATCGGGCGGCGAAATCAAACTCATGGCTGGCCGCTATGGCGCTTACGTCACAGACGGCACCACCAACGCCACTTTGCCTAAAGACAAGAAGCCCGAAGACCTGACGCTTGAAGAAGCAATCGTCCTGATCGACGAACGCGCAGCCAAAGGACCGCCAAAGGGCAAGAAAGCTGTCAAAAAGAAGGCTGCACCCAAGAAGGCGGCCCCCAAGACCACTGCCACCGAAAAGGCACCAGCCAAAAAAGCGCCTGCCAAGAAAGCCGCCGCTAAAAAGCCTGCCGCGAAGAAGGCGAAAGCTGCAGCCGAATAGCTCCAAGTCCAACCCGCTGCGAACGCCGTTCAGGTCGTCGCAGCGGGTTTGGATGGGCTTATCGGCGGGTCAGGAACTTCACCAGCGCGTCTGCTGCAGCCTGATGGCCCAGTTTGTTGGGATGGACGGGAATGCCATCCCCCGCAGGCGCGTTTACGCCATTGCTCCAAGGCACTTTTGAACAAGGTGCGTGGTTCTTCGAAAGCTTTGAAAACTTCAAAACCTCTGCCCCTTCTTCGCGGGCTACTTGCGCTGTCATCGCTGCCAGACGCTTCGCTACGCTCTGGCTATAGGCAAGCCGTTCTGCCGACATCGGCACTTCGGTACATCCTGCCTTGGCTGGCAACACGGTGATGTAATCCATGAATACTACACGCGCCTTGGGAGCGCGCGATTTGATTCCACGCACGATCTCGCGCATGCGCTGCTCGTCGGCCTGCCACTCGGTTTCGGTGGGCGCATTCCATGGACGGCATCGCGGTTCGGGCTTTTCCGCTTTTTCGCAAAACGCGGCAAAGATGGTGCCGACAAACGCGATATCATTGCCGCCGATTGTGACCGTCACCAAACGCGTATCGGCATCAACGCTGTCAATCTGTGGCGCAACTTCGTTCCACGGGCCCAGGACATGTTCGGTCTTGGCGCCGCTGCACGTGGCATCCACCAGTTTCAGCTTAAGCTGTTCGGCGACGAGGTTGGGATAATTGAACGAGCCTCGTCCACAGCGTTGGGGTGTGTCCGGCGTGTTTGGCCCCACACCGGGACCCGCCGCGAACGAGCTGCCCATCGCAACGTAACGCGCGCCTTCAGGCAATTGCGCAGGATTGCCCAACGCAGACGAAGAAACCAGCGTCGCCGCCAGTCCTACCAGCCCGCCAAATAACCTCATTTCACCCATTCCAGCCCGATTTCTTCATAGATTTCCTTGGCATCGGCCCAGCGCTCATCCACTTTGACATGCAGGAACAAATGGACTTTCGTCTCCAGCATCTCGGCCAATTCCTTGCGCGCTGCCTCGCCAATCGCCTTGATCTTCGCGCCACCCTTGCCCAGCACAATGGGACGTTGGCTTTCGCGCGAAATCACGATTTGCTGATGGATCTCGATCGATCCGTCCGTGCGATGGATATACTTTTCGGGCCGAACTGCACTGTCATAAGGCAACTCGTCATGAAGTTGGCGATACAACTGTTCGCGCGTGATTTCCGTTGCCATCAACCGCTCGCTGGCATCTGACACCTGATCGGCCGGATAATGCCATGCGGTTTCGGGCATAAGATCGGCCAGCCGCTGCTTCAATTCCGGCACACCGTCACCGGTCAATGCCGAAACAAAGAATACCTCGTCAAATCCTGCATCAGCTACCAGCGCCTCTGCCATGATCAACAGCGGTTCCTTGGCGGTGGAATCAACCTTGTTCAGCACCAGAATCTTGCGTTCCGGCCGGTCCTTCAGGCTGGCGATGATCGGGTCCAGATAGTCGCGCTTCTTCTTGCGGCCATCCACCACCAGCAGGATCGCGTCAGCT
>JADYXV010000248.1 GCA_020853995.1 Novosphingobium sp. | reverse complement strand
CTGCTGATCTTTGGGCGGATGGGGCCGCTGGCAGGAAGTGCTTTGCCGGGGCTGCTCATCTGGCCGCTTTATTACTTCGGCCAGTTTCTGATCTGTACTGGCGTAATAGCAACGCGACGGAAAAGAGGAGAGTTCGATGCGGGATAAGCAATCCTGACCCAACAGTCGCTGCCGTCATTGTGTGAATTGACAGGTGTCGTTATTGTTTATCCTACTACTCAGCCTGCAACTGGTGCTTTCACACCGCCGTTGTCGTCACGCTGAATTGGGCCGTATGCCAATGCAGCACTCAATGGCAGTTCAGCGTAGATGTGGGGGAACAATTGTCCGCCACGCGATGGCTCCCACTTTACTGCTTCACCCAGCACACCAAGATCGACCGCCACCACATGCAGGTCGGTTTGCCCGGCAAAATGCCTGTCGACAGTTTCGGTTAACTGGGCAAGCGTTGACAGATGGATATAGCCATCGGCCAAGTCGACCGGTGCGCCTTTGAACCGGCCTTCGCTCTCCAGTATCGCCATCTGTCCGCCGGTCAGGACTTTATAGGCGACCAAAGGCAGATCGCTCATTCCGGAGCGCTCTCACCTGCATCTGTTTCACTGACGACAGCATTGCTTTCGCTTTCATCGACAGCCTCGGTATCTTCCGCAAGGCGGACGGCGCTGACGACGTGTTCCTTATCAGCCACGCTGAACAGGCGGACACCCGCAGAGCCACGGCCAATCACGCGCAAGGACGAAAGGGGGAGACGGATGAGTTTGGCCTGATCGGTGACCAGCATCAATTGGTCAGCCTGAACGGCCGGGAAGCTGGCGACGACGGGGCCGTTGCGGCTAATATTGTCTATATTGGTGATACCCTGGCCACCGCGCCCGGTGCGGCGATATTCAAACGCCGATGACAGCTTGCCATAACCATTGGCGCAGACGGTGAGGATGAACTGCTCGCGCTCTGCCATGACAGCATAGCGTTCCTGATCGGCCATCTCGCCTTCCTTTTCGCCCTTCCACGGGGCGAAGCGCAAGTATTCCTCACGTTCTTCAGGTGTGGCGCCGACGCGGTGGAGGATCGATAGCGAGATAACCTCGTCATCACCCTTGAGCGTCATGCCGCGCACGCCGGTAGAGGTGCGGCTTGTAAACTCACGCACTTCATCGCCAGCAAAGCGGATGGCCTTGCCGGAACGGGTAGCCAGCAGGACATCATCACTGGCTTCGAGCAAAGCGACACCAATCAAACGGTCTGCATTCGGCACACCGTCATCGTCGGCTTCGAACTTCATCGCAAACTTCCCGTTCGACGGGATGTTGGCGAAGGCATCCATCGAGTTGCGACGGACGTTGCCCTTGGCTGTGGCGAACACGACTGACAGCTTGCCCCACTCTGCCTCATCCTCGGGCAGCGGCAGCACGGTGGCGATGGTTTCGTCCTTGTCGAGCGCCGGGAGCAGGTTGACCACAGGGCGTCCGCGCGTGGTCGGCCCGCCTTCAGGCAAGCGCCAGACTTTCAGGCGATAGACTTTGCCAGCAGTCGAGAAGAACAGCACCGGTGTATGGGTGCTGGTGACGAACATCGTGGCGACGGCATCTTCTTCCTTCGTCGCCATGCCCGAACGGCCCTTGCCGCCCCGGTTCTGCGCGCGGAAGGTGGAGAGCGGCGTGCGTTTGATATAGCCATCGAGCGTGATCGTGACTACCATGTCCTCCCGCTCGATCAGGTCTTCATCTTCAATGCCATCAGCGGCAGGCATGATTTCGGAAACGCGCGGCGTGGCATAGGCTTGGCGAACTTCGAGGAATTCCTCCCGCATCACGCCGTAAAGTTTCACCCGATCTGCCAGGATCGACAGGTATTCGGTGATGGCGACTGCTAGCCCTTCCAATTCGCCGCCAATATCATCGCGGCCCAGCGCCGTTAGGCGATGGAGGCGCAATTCGAGGATGGCGCGGACTTGGGTTTCAGACAGGCGGTACGTCGCAGCATCAGCCACGCCGATATCTTCGATCGCCTCAACCAGCTTGATGTAGGGCGCGATTTCACCCATCGGCCATTCGCGTGCGATCAGCGTTTCGCGCGCAGCGGCGGGGTTGGGTGAGCCACGGATGATCCGCACGACTTCATCGAGGTTGGTCACTGCAATGACGAGGCCGAGCAGGATATGCGCGCGGTCCCGCGCCTTGTTCAGTTCAAACTTGGTGCGGCGCGTGATCACTTCTTCGCGGAAACGCACGAAGGTTTCGATGATGTCCTTGAGGTTCAGAACCTCGGGACGGCCACCACGGATCGCCAGCATATTGGCGGGGAAGCTGGATTGCGCAGGGGTGTTGCGCCAGATCTGGTTGAGTACGACTTCGGGAGTGGCATCGCGCTTGAGTTCGATGACAACACGCACGCCTTCACGGCTTGATTCGTCGCGGATGCCCGAGACGCCTTCGATGCGCTTGTCCTTGGCGGCTTCGGCCAGCTTTTCGACGAGGCCGGACTTGCCAACCTGATAAGGGATCGACGTGAGCACGATGGCACGGCGGTCACCACGGGTTTCCTCAACCTTGTGGCGGGCCCGCATGATGATTGAACCACGGCCTTCGTGGTACGCTTTGCGCGCACCAGACAGACCGAGAATAAGCGGCGCTGTCGGGAAATCGGGGGCCGGGATGATCTGGATCAGTTCATCGATCGTGATCAGCGGGTTGTCCATATAGGCAAGGCAACCGTCGATCACTTCGCCAAGATTGTGCGGCGGAATGTTGGTGGCCATGCCGACTGCGATGCCGCCTGCGCCGTTGACCAGCAGATTGGGGAAGCGTGCAGGCAGAACCTGCGGCTCATGCTCTGACCCGTCATAATTAGGCGTGAAATCGACAGTGTCTTTTTCAATGTCAGCCAGCAGCGAATCTGCCACTTTGGCCAGACGCACTTCGGTGTAACGCATCGATGCCGGTGGATCGGGATCCATCGAACCGAAGTTGCCCTGACCATCGAGCAGCGGCAGGCGCATTGACCAGTCTTGCGTCATACGCGCCAAGGCGTCGTAAATCGCGCTATCACCATGCGGGTGATATTTGCCCATCGTATCGCCGACGATACGCGCCGATTTGCGATAGGCCTTGGTCGAGACGAAGCCGTTTTCGTGGCTGGTCCACAAGATGCGACGGTGAACCGGCTTCAAGCCATCGCGCACATCGGGCAAGGCGCGGCTGACGATCACGCTCATCGCGTAATCAAGGTAGCTGGTTTTCATTTCATCGACGATGTCGATCCGCTGGAATTCGCCTTCCGGCGCAGGGATTGGGGGGTCGATGATGGTGGTGTCGTCGCTCACTATGGTGGCTTTTTCGTTTTTGTTTCAGGGATGCGTCAAGGCTCTAGGCCAATTACCCAAGGATGACCAGCAACACAGGCCCGATGCCCCCTTTTTGGCGGCGGTTTTCCACATCTGCGACGGATTGCATGAATATTGGGACGAGGTGTCATTCAATTGTCGTTCAAAGAGAAAAGGGTAGCGCTCACCCCGTTGCCAAGGTTAAAATTCCGCGCCACTAGCGGAACCAGCCATTGGTGAGAGGACATAGGATGTGCTGTGGCGCAAGGCAGGGTTGCTCCGCCGCCGCATCCGGTCGAACAGGAGACGATTTGTATGCGTGCTACTTTTGGGTTGATTGGCAAGACGGCGATGGCTCTCGTGCTCGCCACCAGCATCGGCGCAGGCGCGCTGAGCGTAGGTGCCACAGCGGCTTTTGCTGCAGAAAAGAAGCCTAAAGAAGTAAAGGCATCGTACTCGAAAGAGTTCGTGGCTGCAGCTGGTCCAATCCAGAAAACTGTAACTGCGCTTGATGAAGCCAAGAAGAAGGGTGCGACGCCCGAAGCGCAAAAGGCTTTGTTGGCAAACGCATCGGTCGAACTGGCTGCAGCAGAAGCTGCCATTTCAACGCCGCTTGACCGCATGGCAGCTGGTGGCTGGGGCGTGAGCATTGGTGGCGTTCTGAACGATATCGGTATGCGCCAGCGCGGCATGAAGAACATGCTCGACAGCGGAATGGTGCCTGCGGCCAATGTCACCGAATATCAGTTCTACCTGGGCAACTTTGCCTATTCGAACAAGGATTTTCCTGCAGCTATCGCAGCCCTGACGACGGTCGTACAGGCCAATTACAAGGACGATACCGCCGCTGAACTGCTGGCTGACAGCTATTCGCAACAAGGGCAGCATGCCCAGGCGCTTGATGCGCTTCGCTCTGCCCTTACCGCGCGCAAGGCCGCGGGCGGTGTCGTACCAGAGGGCTGGTTCAAGCGTGCAAACCTGATTGCGTACAAGAACCGTCTTGGACCACAAGCCATTGAATGGTCGACCATGATGGTCGAGAATGAGCCAACCGCGCTCAACTGGCTGGGTGCTGGCCAGCTGGTCCGGGAATTCGGCACGTTCACCAATCAGGAATCGCTTGATCTCGGGCGCTTGCTGTTGCGCTCTGGCGGTTTCCAGAACGATCCCAAATATGTCGAACGGGAATACATCGAATATATCGAAGCCGCAGATCCTCGTCGTTTGCCAGGTGAAGTGCTCAAGGTTGCCGAAAGCGGCGTGAAGGCAGGCGTGTTGCGCGCAAATGATCCGTTCGTTGCCGATGCCATGTCACAAGCCAAGGGCCGTATCGCTGCAGACAAGGCGTCTCTGCCAGCGCTTGACCGTGAAGCACGTGCCGGCAAGGATGGCCGAAGCGCACTCGCCATGGCTGATGCTTATCTTTCGTATGATGACGCTGCCAAGGCAGAAGAAATGTACAAGATGGCGCTTGAAAAGGGCAACGTCGACAAGGACCGTGCGCTGACACGTCTTGGTATTGCCCAGGTTGATCAGGACAAGTTCGAGGAAGCCAAGGCTTCGTTCGCACAAGTCGGCGGCGCGCGCGCTTCGCTGGCCCGGTTGTGGTCCGCATTCGCCACAACGCAGGCGCGTCCGTGATCGAATAGGCATCTAGGCCTGTTGAATTGAAAAGGGCGGCCTTTGCGGGCCGCCCTTTTTGCGTGTCGGCAAATTGTAGGGAGTTCAGGCGACCGGTGAAAATTCTCCGGTGTCTTCATCAAGCAGGTGCAGCAAGCCATCCGATATCGCGAAAAACGCTCCGCGCAGGCGTAACTGGCCACGCCCTTCCTTGATCTGGACGCATGGGAATGTACGCAAATTGGCAAGGCTGGCACGAACACCGGCCAGTTCCATTTCGCGTTCAGCGATCTGACCCGTGCTGCCGTGCTTGTGAACCACTTCCTCGCGCGCATCATCAAGCAACGCAATCCAGTCAGCAATGAAGCCGCCCTGGCCCGGTTCAGTGCCTTTCAGACTTTGCGACAGGGCCGCTTTGCAACCGCCGCAAAGCCCGTGGCCCATGACGATGATTTCCTTGACCTTCAACACCTGAACCGCAAATTCCAGCGCGGCCGAAACGCCATGGTGCCCCGGAGCTGTTTCAAACGGCGGAACCATCGCTGCGACATTGCGCACCACAAAAAT
>JADYXV010000247.1 GCA_020853995.1 Novosphingobium sp. | reverse complement strand
TTTGCTGCCTCACGCGCGTAATCCTGCTGGGCAGGGCGGGTTTCCGCACCTTGGCCCGTCAGTTCGGCCAGCCGCGTTGCAATGGACGCATCGCCCTACACCACCTGTGCGGGCTGTGGCCGTTCGGCAGCCTCCTCCCATTCCGGCAATTTCGCAAACAGCCAGCGCTCCGCCTTTGCGGGCTTCCTGATCCGCTGAGTCAGCAGGCTTGCCCAGGGCCAGCGCATCCGGATGAGTGATTGCAAGCCGGTCCATGCGCCTTCGCGTTCGGCCCAGTCATCATTTTCGCACACGGCCAGCAATGCTTCGGCGGCTTGTTGCAACAACAGCGGTACGCTGTCATCGCCGCGCGGTTCATCAAGGTCTAGCGCGTGGGCAAGGCCTTTTGGCGTTGGCACCACAAAGCGGGCAGGATGGATGAAGGCGTAAAGCTCAAGCAGATCAAGCCCTGATAAGTCGGGATAACCCAACCGGCTGGCCACCAAAGGCGCATTCAGCATCAACAGCGGCGTATCGGCTGCAGCCACAATGGCGTCGCCTTTGCCCACGCCACGCGTAGCAAAACCATCGCGCAGCCAGCATCCGCCGTGGCTTGCATGAATCGCCGGTAGCGAAAGGGCGGGCCGGTCTGTCACTGTGCTGCGATAGAACATGAATGGAACAAGGGGCAAGCAAGAACCGGTTCTGGCAAATACTTGCCGGATGATTCACTAAAGCCCTTAATCCAACCTGCCATTTACCGTCCTTCAACCCGGGACCAATCGCGGAGCGCAACCCGGCTTCGCCCCATAGTGGAGAATGGGACATGGCAGTAATCAATACGAATATCAGCGCCATCCGCGCTACTAATGCTTCGAATTCCGCAGCCAAGATGCTTGGCGTGGCAATGGAACGCCTCTCGACCGGCAAGCGCATCAACGGCGCCAAGGACGATGCAGCAGGCCTCGCCATTACCACCACCATGACCTCGCAGATCCGCGGCATGAACCAGGGCGTCCGCAACGCCAACGACGGCATCAGCCTTGCACAAACCGCAGATGGTGCGCTGAACGAAGTTACCGCGATGCTGCAGCGCATCCGCGAACTTGCGGTTCAGGCTGCATCCGGCACCTACCAGGAATCGGACCGGAATGCGATGCAATCCGAAGTCGAAAACCTGACCAGCCAGATCAGTGAAGTGCTGACCAAGACTGAATTTAACGGCATTCCGCTGTTTTCGATCGCAACAACGCCAACGCCTGCAACCGATCGCACTTTTGTCATCCAGACAGGTGCTGAAACAACGGACAGCGTTACGCTCCGCAGCGTCACTTTTGATGGCGATGTGTTGTTCGGTGCTGGTGCGCTTCAGTACACCGCAGGCGGACCGCAGTCGCTGAAGGTGAACGATACGGTCGCAGGCGACGGTAGTGGTGCCGCAAATGCCGGTACAACCATCAACAATGTTGACGCAGCACTCACTTCCGTCAGCGCCACACGCGCCGGTTTGGGTGCCGGACAGAACCGTCTGGAATCAGTGGTCAACAACCTCAACGACAACGTCACCAACTTGTCTGATGCCCGCTCACGCATCGTCGATACCGATTATTCGGCCGAAACGACCGCGATGGCCAAGGCGCAGATCCTGTCGCAGGCATCGACTGCAATGATCGCTCAGGCCAACCAGGCACAGCAGAACGTTCTTTCGCTCTTGAAGTAAGCCTCTCTCAAGAGCACCTCCACGGATGGGCGGAGCCGCGCGCGGTTCCGCCCTTTCGTTGTTTTCCGGAAGGCGGCCGGGCAGTTGTCAGCTTTTGCTTGCGAAACCTGAACGTCCGCGCAAAAGAGCGGGCATCATGACAGACGCTATTCACACCGCCGCCCAAACCTCCAAGGCATGGCCATTCGAGGAAGCCCGTAAAATCGCCAAGCGGTTTCCGGGCGGCAAACGCGATAGCGCGGGCAATCTTGTGCCCGTTCTTTTTGAAACCGGATATGGCCCGTCAGGCCTGCCGCACATCGGCACCTTCCAGGAAGTTTTGCGTACCACGCTGGTGCGCCGCGCTTATGAAACCCTTACCGGAGGCCACCCAACGCGGCTTGTGGCGTTTTCCGATGATATGGACGGCCTGCGCAAAGTGCCTGACAACATCGAAAACAAGGCTGTTCTCGAAGCGCACCTTGGCCACCCGCTCAGCCGCATTCCCGATCCGTTCGGAACGCATGACAGCTTTGCGCATCACAACAACGCCATGCTGTGTGCATTTCTTGATCAGTTCGGCTTCGATTACGAATTCGTCTCCGCTTCCGAACGCTACAACGCGGGCGAATTTGATGATGCGCTGCGCAATGTCCTGCGCAATTGGCAACCGATCATGAATATCATGCTCCCAACCTTGCGCGAAGAACGCCGCAAGACATACTCGCCTGTCCTGCCCGTATCCCCTACCAACGGCCAAGTCTTGCAAGTGCCGGTCGAAGTGGTTGATGCCGAGGCCGGAATCGTTCGCTTCCAGGACGTCACCGGCGAGGTGATCGAACATACCGTGCTGGGCGGCTGGTCCAAGCTGCAATGGAAAGTCGATTGGGCAATGCGCTGGGTCGCGTTGGGCGTCGATTACGAAATGTGCGGCAAGGACCTTACCGACAGCGTCACCCAATCGGGCCGCATCGCGCAAGTGCTCGGCGGGCGCAGGCCCGAAGGATTGATCTACGAACTCTTCCTCGATGAAAAGGGCGAGAAGATCTCCAAGTCCAAGGGCAACGGCCTGACGATTGAACAGTGGCTTGAATATGGCAGCGATGAATCGCTCGGCTTCTATCTGTTCCGCGATCCCAAAAGCGCCAAGTCACTCCATGTCGGCATCATCCCGCGCGCGGTTGATGAATACTGGCAGTTCCGTGAAAAGCTGCCCGAGCAGCCACCCGAACAGCAACTGGGCAATCCGGTGTGGCATTTGCTGCGCGCCAACGGATATGCTGGCGGTGAAGGTGAAAAGCTGCCGGTAACTTACGGCTTGCTGCTGAACCTCGTTGGTGTGCTTGGGGCAGGGGCCAGCCGCGATCAGGTGTGGTCCTACCTTGGCAATTACGTTGAAAACGCTGATCCTGCGGCACATCCGGCGCTGGATGGTCTGGTCACGCGAGCGCTGGCGTATAACCGGGATTTCATTGCGCCCACGCTCATCCGGCGCAAGCCGGACGCGAACGAGGCATTGGCTCTTGCTTCATTGGACGAAGAACTGGCGGCAACGTCAGACGATGCAACGGCTGAAGAATTGCAAAACATCGTCTATGAAATCGGCAAAGATCCGCACTACGGGTTCGAGACGTTGCGCGATTGGTTCAAATGCCTGTACGAAACGCTCCTGGGTTCCGCCCAAGGTCCGCGTATGGGCAGTTTTATCGCGCTTTATGGCGTTGGCAACACACGCAAATTGATTGCCGAGGCACTGGGCGATTAGCCGTCGTACGGGCGCTCAACGTAAATAATCGGCGCGTCCGCCTGCTGTGATCCAGCGGCGGACTTTGGCCTCAAGCACCGGCATGGGCAGGGCGCCGCTGCCCAGAACCTGATCGTGGAACAAGCGTATGTCGAAGCGGCTTCCCAACGCGCCTTCTGCTTCCTTGCGCAACCGCTGGATTGTCAGCGCGCCGATCTTGTAAGCCAGCGCCTGGCCCGGATTGGCGATGTAGCGGTCAACTTCTGCCTCGGCATCACTGCGGCCCATGCCGGAATTGGCGAGCATATATTCAACCGCCTGCTCACGGCTCCAACCCTTGACGTGCAGGCCGGTGTCCACGACCAGCCGCATTGCGCGCAGCATCTCGTCGTCCAGCGTGCCCCAATGCTGCATCGGGTCTTGGTAGAAGCCCATTTCATAGCCGAGCGTTTCGGCATAAAGCGCCCAGCCTTCGATATAGGCGGTATTGCCACCAAAACGCTGGAAATCGGGCAAGCTGGCATTCTCTTGCGCGAGGCTGATCTGGAAGTGATGGCCCGGCGCTCCTTCATGCAGGTAAAGCGTTGAAACACCAGTCAGAAAGCGGCTTTTCAAATCATACGCATTGAAGAAGAACACACCCGGCTGGAGGCCGTCAGCCGTTCCTTGCGCATAGCTGCCACCCGCTTCAAACTTGGCGCGATAGGCGGGGTAGGACTGGATGTTCAACGGCGTGCGCGGCAAGTGCAAAAAGTATTGCGGTGCCAGAGTGTCAACGCGGCGACCAACTGCACGAAAGCCTTCAGCCAGTTCGTCTTCCGTGCGCGGGTGATAACGCGGATTGGTACGGATATGGTCGAAAAAGCCCTGCAACGGACCATCAAAGCCCAATTCGCGCTTCACATTGTCCATACGCGCCTTGATCTGCGCCACTTCTTCAAGGCCAAGCTGATGCACAGCGGCCGGATCAAGATCGAGCGTTGTGTGATAGCGCGCCAGCAAGCGGTAAAGCGCATCGCCGCCCGCGATAGCGGACAGGCCAACCTGCTCACGCGCCGCAGGGCGATATTCCCCGGCAAGAAAGCGGCGCAGCGTGCGATAGGCCGGATAGACAGCGCGCTGAGTGACAACAGTCAGTTCATTGGTGATACGGTTGCGTTCTGCAGCGGAAATACCGTTGGGAAACTGGCGGACAGGCCCCATAAACGGGGACTGATCGGCAGGTTGCGCCAACAGCCCGTCGATCTGCACGATCATGTTGTCAACGGTAATCCGTGGCTCGGTTATACCGTTTGCCATGCCTTCCCGAAAACGCGCAATGGCCTGGCTGAAAACCTGATCCAGTGCGCGATGGCGTGCAATAAGCTGGTCATAGTCTGCTACAGACGCCAATGAAGCCGGATTGCCGGGGTCTGACAGTTCGGGGTAGGTTATATGGAACCCGCCGAAGTGGTTGAAGGGCTGCACCGCCAGCAGGGCTTGCACTTCAGGCCGAAGCAGCGCTTGTTCCTTGCGCTTGGTATCTTCGAAGACAGCAAATGAAATACGATGTCCCGGATCAAGCCGGGTGCGATCGATGCGGGCAAGTTCGGCCAAAGTCCGGGCATTGGCATCACGCCGTCTGCGCGTCAGTTCGGGCGTGAACAACTGCGTAAACTGCTTGATCGTAACGCGCTGGCCTTGTTCCAGCGCGCCCAGTGGGTCAAGCGCCATGCTTTGCCGTGCATCATCGGCGAACAGCCGGTCGAGCATCGCATTGGCGGAAAGCTGCGCAGAAGAAAGTGGGGGTGCGTCAATCCGGGCGGGCTTTGCCTTTTGCGCGGCTGCAATTGACGGTGCGGACTGCAACAGCGCACCAAGCAGTAGTGCTGCGACAGTCTTTGCCGAAAGTTTCAGCGCCATGGACGTGACCTGTACCATTTTGTCAGGACATATTTCATGCCCCGTAAAACAGGCGTCCCTGCGTGCATTGCTTTCGGGTTGGGGGTGCCATCAGGTTTCATGTTGTTCCAGATCAACAGTGCGCCCGGTTGTGGCGGGATCGACAAATCGATTTGCGTGAAATCGGTACTGCCACCTTCTTCCACTGCGTTGAGATAAGCCATCGCTGTCCAGCTGCGCTGTCCGCCGCGCTTTTGTTCAGAATCCCAGAACGCTTGGGACGGCAGGAAGTGGTCATAATGCCCGCGAAATTCTTGCCCCGGTGCATAACGTTGACCCTGAATCGTTTCACCAAAAGCGGGATCAATTCCCATCAGATCATCAATCCGCCGTTGCAGCATCAGCACGAAGGGGTCTGACGGATCGACATCACCGGTGTAGCTGGTCCGGCCCGACCCGTCCGTGCCTTGGTAGGTTGGAGAGGGCCGCGCCACCGCATCTACCGCTTCGATCAGCCGGTTGCATTCGGCCGCTGTGAAAAAATCGGCGACACCGAATATCTCCAGTCCATCAACCGGAATGCGATAGACGCCCGGATCACTGCAAAGCCGTTTGCGCACAACCTCGCCAACTTTTTTCAAGGCTTGCTGTTCATCGGTTGAACCGGATTTGCGACGAAGCGTGATCATGATTGTGGTTACATGCGTGATTGAATGGACAGGTGCAAGAGACTGCGAAGGCCCCGTGCACAGTGTGCCGGGGCCTTGCCTGATTGCGTTGATAAATGGACTGGGGTCTTACCAGAAGAAGTTGTGGATCACGTCAGCAACCTCACCGGTATAGGTATCAACCAAAATCACGTCGTTGTAATACCGTACCCAGCGATAACCGGCATAAGCGGGTGGCAAGCGATACGACCACGGATCATTGATCCAGTAGCTGCTGCCATAAAAGCCTGAGCCAAGGACAAACCCGATCGAAAGGCGGCTGTAATTGTAGCCACGATAGGGGGCGAAGTAGCGCGGCATCCGGTACAGGTTGCGGTTGGAACTGCGATATCCGCTCCAGTCATATCGACGGTCCTGGCGCCAGTTGTTGCTCCAGCGCCGGTCATTGTCGCGGCTGTTCAAACCGCTGCGGTTGTTCCAGCTATCGCGATTGCTCCAGCCATTGCGGCTGTCATCGCGGCGATAATTGGTGTTGCGATCACGGTCTGAATAGGTCGGATTGCGGCCATTCCACGCCGGGTTCTGCCCGCGGTTGCTGCTGCTCCAGTTCCTGTCGCGACTGCTATCGCGGTCGCGATCACGATCACGATCACGCTCCCAATTGCGCCCTTCTACCGCACGTGCGTGTGAAGGGTTAGTGGGGTTCCAGCGCGTGCCATCCCAGCCGGGCTGGCGCGCAGTTGATCGTTGCTCTTGGGTTGAACGCTCTGGCCGAGCGGTTCCGCTCCAACTTTGGCGCTGCTGTGGCGCTGTCTGGACTTGCGGCTGTGGTGTCTGAATTTGCGCAGTGCCGCGATTGCGGAACTCCGCCCCACCGCGCTGCATATCACCGCGCGGCATATCCCTGCGTTGCATATCAGGACGGACACCACCTTCGCGACGGGCTTCACCACCGCCCCATGACCGGCCACCACGTTCGGCGCGGCGTTCGTCCTGGGCGAATGCGGTTGCAGGGATCGCTGTCGTCACCAAAGCTACGGCGAGTGCGCTGAGTACGCCTTTTCCGAAAATTGAACTGGCGGACATGATGCCGACCCTTTCCCGATTGTGCCTGCCGCAAAACCTTTTGCAGCCTGTTAACGATGTTCTACTGGAGACGCGCTGTCCGATGGCTGAACCGGATTGGTAGCCTTCTGTTCATATTGATCAAGGAATTCCTGAATGGATTTGACGTTTGCCGGTGTGCTGGCCGATGCGGGAACGCGGCTGGGTGAGGCATTGAAAAGCGCCCGCCATCCTATGCACGCGCCGGTGATCGGCACGGCTGACGGTGATTTGCGGATCATGGTCCTGCGCGAAGCGACGCCAGACTTGTCATGCCTGCGCTTCAATACGGATTGGCGCAGTCCGAAGGCGCGGCTGATTGCGAATGGCGGTCCTGTGTCCGTGCTGGCTTATGATCCAACCGCGAGGGTGCAATTGCGAATGCAGGGGCAGGGCAGGATTGAACGAACCGGCCCCATTGCCGACGCCGCGTGGAGCGCCGCACAATTGTCGAGCAAGCGCTGCTATCTTGCCACTAGCGGGCCGGGCGCGGTGCTGGATGGCCCTGGTGCAGCACTTCCCGAAGACATGCTCAACCGCTCACCAACGGCTGACGAGGCCGAGCAGGGGCGTCAGAACTTTGCCGTCCTGCTTGTCGAAGTGCAAACACTTGATTGGCTGCAATTGACGCATCACGGCGGCGTCCGTGCGCGCTTTGTGCGGTTTTCGGCTGCCGAGGATTGGCAAGCAGCATGGGTCGCGCCATAAACTGCTCCTGAAGCGATCAGGATGGAGAGGTGTATGAAGGCCGCGATGCTTGGTTTGGCCGCGCTTGTGTCATTTTCGGGCACCAGCCTTTCCGCTGCGCCACCGGCCAAGCTGGCCGATCTTTCATGGCTGGCAGGATCGTGGGAAGGCGAGGGGATTGAGGGCGCGCCCGCACTTGAGGCCTATGCCCCGGCGGCTGGCGGCCAGATGGTCGGCCATTTCCGGCAATTGAACAAAGACGGCTCGGTAATGTTTTACGAGATCATCACCATCGTCCAGGACGGCAACTCGCTGGCTTACCGGCTAAAGCATTTCAATGCTGATTTGACCGGTTGGGAAGAGAAGGACAAAGTTGTCGTCTTCCCGTTGTCCGCAGTAGGCAAGCAACGCTGGGATTTTTCCGGCTTGGCCTATGAACGCACCGGGCCCAACGCGATGACTGCGTCAGTCATTGTGCATGGTGATGGCGGCAAGGAAGAAACACTGGTGTTCCGCTTCCGCCGAAAAGGGCGGTAGCAGAACACCAGTCGTTAAAAATCAGCGCGTGAGTTTCTTGTAAGCCAAGCGCGTCGGGCGGTCAGCGGCATCGCCAAGGCGGCGGCGCTTGTCTTCTTCGTAGGCAGCAAAGTTGCCTTCGAACCATTCGACGTGGCTGTTGCCTTCAAAGGCAAGGATGTGCGTGGCGAGACGATCGAGGAAGAAGCGGTCGTGTGAAATCACCACAGCGCAACCGGCGAAGTTTTCAATCGCATCTTCCAGCGCGCCCAGCGTTTCCACGTCAAGGTCGTTGGTCGGTTCGTCGAGCAGCAGCACGTTGCCGCCCAATTTCAGCATCTTGGCCATATGCACGCGGTTACGTTCACCACCTGAAAGCTTGCCGACGTTCTTCTGCTGGTCAGCGCCCTTGAAGTTGAACGCGCCGACATAAGCGCGGGTCGACATTTCCTGCTTGTTGACGGTCATGTAATCCAGACCGTCGGAAATTTCCTGCCAGACGTTGTTCTTGGGGTCCAGATCATCGCGGCTCTGGTCGACATAGCCCAGATGCACGGTCGAACCGATTTCCACCGTGCCGCTATCGGGCTGTTCTTTGCCGGTCAGGATCTTGAACAGCGTGGATTTACCCGCGCCGTTCGGACCGATGATGCCGACAATACCGCCCGGTGGCAGCATGAACGACAGGTTTTCGAACAGAAGCTTGTCGCCATAAGCCTTGGTGATGTTCTTGGCTTCGATAACCTTGCCGCCAAGACGCTCTGGTACCTGGATGACGATCTGGGCCTTGCCGATAGGGCGGTTGTCCTGCGCGTTTTGCAATTCTTCGAACTTGCGGACGCGTGCCTTGGACTTGGTCTGGCGGGCGGCTGGCGTCTGCCGGATCCATTCGAGTTCGCGGGCCAGTGCTTTTTGCTTGCCGCTCTCCTCGCGTTCTTCCTGCGCCATGCGCTTGGCCTTGGTTTCAAGGTAG
>JADYXV010000246.1 GCA_020853995.1 Novosphingobium sp. | reverse complement strand
TTCACCAACGACCGCGTGACGCTGGAAGAAATTTGATGCTCGATTCCCTTACCCCCAAGGCCATAGTCCGCGCGCTTGATGAACATATCGTCGGGCAGCACGACGCCAAAAAGGCGGTTGCTGTGGCGCTGCGCAATCGCTGGCGGCGTCAGCGATTGTCGGCTGAATTGCGCGACGAGGTGACGCCCAAGAATATCCTGATGATCGGCCCGACGGGCTGCGGCAAGACGGAAATCAGCCGCCGGTTGGCCAAGCTGGCTGATGCACCGTTCGTCAAGGTGGAAGCGACCAAGTTCACCGAAGTCGGCTATGTCGGCCGCGATGTGGAGCAAATTGCACGCGATCTTGTGGAAGAAGCGATCCGGCTGGAGAAGGACCGCCGCCGCGATGCGGTGCGCGAAGCTGCCAGCAAAGCGGCGATGGACCGGCTGCTGAAGGCGCTGGTTGGCGATGGTGCCAGCGAAGCGACGCGTGAAAGCTTCAAGGCGCGGCTGGCCGATGGTTCGATGAACGAGGTTGAAGTCGAGATCGAGGTGGAAGACGCGCCTTCGATGCCGATGGAGAGTCCCGGCATGGCTGGCGGCATGGGCATGATTAATCTGTCAGACATGATGGGCAAGGCGTTCGGCAAGCAGAACCTCAAGCGCCGGAAAATGCGTGTGGCCGATGCCTGGGACAAGCTGGTCGACGAAGAAGCCGAAAAGCGGATGGATCAGGATGATGTCGCGCGCGAGGCGATCCGCAATGCCGAGACGAACGGCATCGTGTTTCTGGACGAGATCGACAAGATTGCGGTTTCCGATGTGCGCGGCGGTTCGGTTTCGCGCGAGGGCGTGCAGCGCGATTTGCTGCCCTTGATCGAGGGCACCACGGTTGCGACCAAATATGGCCCGATGAAGACCGACCATGTGCTGTTCATCGCATCGGGCGCGTTTCATGTGGCCAAGCCATCGGACATGCTGCCTGAATTGCAGGGCCGCTTGCCAATCCGCGTGGAATTGCAGGCGCTGACCGAGGATGACTTTGTGCGCATCCTTTCCGAAACACGCGCAAATCTGGTCGAGCAATATCGCGCGTTGATTGCCACTGAAAATGTGACGCTGGACTTCACGCCCGAAGCGATCCGCGCGGTTGCGCGCACTGCCGCACAAGTGAACGAAAGCGTCGAGAATATCGGGGCACGGCGTTTGCAGACAGTGATGGAAAAGCTGCTGGAGGAAGTGAGCTTCGAGGCCGAAGACCGTGCAGGTGAAACGGTGACGGTGGATGAGGACTATGTTTCCGCCAAGCTGGCGAATCTTGCCGGAAATGCTGACCTTTCGAAGTATATCTTGTAAGCGTCACAGTGTTCCTGCAATGTTCTGGTTCTAACAGGCGATTCGTGAGGGCGTGATGGAACATACAGGCGGCTGTCAGTGCGGTTCGGTGCGCTATGCGGTTTCGGGTGATCCGATGCATGTTGCGATCTGCCATTGCGCCGATTGCCGCAAAAGTTCCGGTGCACCGATGGTGTCGTGGGCAATGTTTAGCGCTGACCAATTCATGCTAACGCAGGGTGAGGTTACAACCTTCAATTCGTCGGGCGCTTCGATGCGGAACTTCTGTCCAAGATGCGGGACGGGGTTGTTTTTTACCAACCAGGACAACCTGCCCGGAATCATTGATGTGCAGTCTGCCACGCTGGATGATCCCGATGCCTTGCCCGCGCAAGTGCATATCCAGACGGCTGAGCGGATTGGCTGGACGGCGCATCAGCATGATCTTCCCGAATTTGCGCGTTTTCCGGGGCCGGATTAACTTTGCCAGCCCGTTTGATGGCGGCTGAAGGCGATCAGTTCGAACGCCTGCTTGCAGGTTTGCCGCCAACCTCCGGTATTGATTTTCCCGTAAGTCCCATAGCGGAACATACCGTTCTGGAGATGCTTGCAGGATTGGCCGACACCGTTCGGGCCACTTTTGCACCTTCTGCGTGGTGGATCATTTGCGGCAGACAACTTGTCGGCCTGCTTTCAATCACGGCACTCCGGGACTCCGGCGTTCTCCAGATCGGCTATGGCATCGCCCCTTCTTTCCGGGGGCAGGGTCATGCCACTGCGGCTGTCGCAGAATTGCTGAGATGGGCGAAAGGAGAGCCGCGCGTCCGGACAGTCTATGCAGAAACACGCACTGACAACATCGCCTCGCAACGGGTTCTGACGCGAAACGGGTTTGTTCAAACCGGTCAGCGTCTTGACGATGAGGACGGTGAAGTGTTGTGCTGGCAAGCAGACGTTTAAGGAGCGATCATGCATCATACCCCCGAAGACCGCCCCATTTATCGGCTGCTGACCGGAAAGGACGACCGCGCCTTTTGCGAGCGCGTGTCCGAAGCGCTGGACCAAGGCTGGCGGCTTTATGGTTCACCAACGATGACATATGATGGCGGCATGGACTGCATCAAAGTGGCGCAGGCCGTCGTGTGGCATGAAGCGGATGTGGTGAAGTAAGGTTATGGCGAAAAACCATCCGGTGCGATGAAGCGGGATCTTCAGGCAGCGGTCTATGTTATTCTGCCATGAGCATCATAATGCCTTCGTTGGCATAACCAGCCCATTGCCCCAGCGGGTGTGGCCAAATACTGGACCAAAACAAAAAAGGCCCCCGGCAAGCACCAGGAGCCTTTTTCAATTCCGGAAAAGCGCCAAGGAGTTACCCCCGGTGTGCAACGCTTTCGGGCAATTCCTTGCCGAAAACGCGCTGGTAGTATTCCGCCACCAGCACCCGCTCCGTTTCGTCGCACTTGTTCAGGAATGACAGGCGGAACGCGAAACCGACGTCGTTGAAAATCTTGCTGTTCTGCGCCCAGCTGATCACCGTGCGCGGGCTCATCACGGTCGAGATGTCGCCGTTGATGAAGCCTTGGCGCGAGAAGTTTGCCACGCGCACCATGTCGGTCACGATCTTGCGATCAAGATCGGGCAGCTTCTTGCTGACGATTTCGACTTCCGTAGCTTCAGTCAGATAATTCAGCGCAACGACCAGGTTCCACCGGTCCATCTGCCCCTGGTTGATGGCTTGGGTACCGTGATAAAGCCCTGACGTATCGCCTAGGCCCACCGTGTTTGCCGTGGCGAACAGGCGGAAGTAGGGGTTCGGGCGGATCACGCGGTTCTGGTCAAGCAGGGTCAGCTTGCCTTCGGTTTCCAGCACGCGCTGGATCACGAACATCACGTCCGGGCGGCCCGCGTCATACTCGTCAAACACCAGAGCGGTTGGTGTTTGCAGCGCCCACGGCAACAGGCCTTCGCGGAATTCTGTCACTTGCAGGCCATCGCGCAATACGATTGCGTCGCGGCCCACCAGATCGATACGGCTGATATGCGCATCAAGGTTGATGCGGATGCATGGCCAGTTAAGCCGTGCGGCAACCTGTTCAATGTGAGTCGATTTGCCGGTGCCGTGGAAGCCCTGCACCATAACGCGACGGTTGTAGGCAAAGCCTGCAAGGATCGCCAAAGTGGTGTCCGGATCAAACACAGAAGTTGCATCGGTATCTGGCACGCGTTCGTCCACACGCGAAAACGCGGGAACTTTCATGTCGATATCGATGCCGAAGGTTTCGCGGACATCAATTTGCGTGTCGGGCGCGGCGAGCAGGGTCGTCGCGTGATTGTGGGGTATATCGCTCATCGTTGTCCCGCCTATACGGGCGCGCGCAGCGCTGCAATAAGGTTTGAAGAAACCTGTCCGTTGGAATGGGAGAAAATCGATGAAGCTTTATGGTGCCCTGCTTTCGCCATTTGTCCGCAAAGTGGCCGTAATTGCCACGGAAAAGGGCGTTTCGTGGGATCTGGCGCGCGGTGGCCCCGGCAGCACCGATCCCGAATTTCTCACGGCCAGCCCTTTAGGGAAGATCCCCGCAATTGATGACGATGGGTTTACGCTGGCTGATTCGTCGGCCATCGCCTTCTATCTTGAAGCCAAGTACCCCGATCCTTGCCTGCTGCCTGCTGATCCGCAATTGCGCGGCAAGACCGTGTTCTGGGATGAATATGCCGATACGGTTCTGGGCACTTCGGGCCTCAAGATCCTGTTCAACCGGCTGGTCGGCCCAAAGCTGCTCAAAGTTGGCGGCGATGAAGCCATTGCCTTGCAAGGTGAAGCCGAACTTCCGCGCTTGCTGGATTGGCTTGAAACCCAAGTTCCCGCGCAAGGCTGGCTGGTGGGCGAAACCTTCACCCTTGCCGATATCGCGATCGCTTCGATCATGCGCACTCTGGCCTATGTCGGCCACGGCATCGATGCGGCGCAGCGTGTGATGACAGCGGCATGGTATGACCGCGTTACTGCACGCCCTGCGTGGGCTGCCGTGGCAGAGCGGGAAGAGGTCGTCGCCAAGCGCATCATGGCCATGTAACCACCGCCTTGCGCACTGTTAACTTCATGTGCGCTAGCGGTCCGGCAGGGCGCTGCTAATATGTGCATTCTCTAAGGGGGAAGTACTATGAGCATGCTTGATTCGATTATCGGCCAAGTCACGGGTAATGTTGATTTAAAGGATCTGGCCGCGAAAGTCGGGCTCGATCCTGCGATGGCTGCAACCGCTATCGGCGCATTGACTGCCGGTCATCAGGCTGAAGGTGATACCATCACAACGGCTGCTGCCACATCGGGCCTTGATGCTTCGAAACTGCAAGAAATCGTCGGCCAACTTGGTGGTGAAGGCGGTCTTGGCAATCTGGCGGCCATGCTGGGGCAGGGCGATGCGATGAAGACCATCACCGGCATGCTCGACAAGGATGGCGACGGCAATCCCATCAATGACATCGCCGGTATGGCCAAGGGCCTGTTCGGCGGCTAACGCACGCCGATGTTAGACGCTGCGCTCTCTCTGCTCATGCTTGCTGCCATCGCGCTTGTCGGTGGGGCAGTGTTCCTTTTCCGGCGGGGAGAGCGCCAGCGTCCGGTCCTGATGCTCACGCTGGCAGGGGTGATGATCATCAATCTGATCATCTGGACTCTGCCTGATAAGGCCGGAGATACATTGGTTGGCGCGGCCCAAAGCGGCCCCGCCAATTAGCCACACCCCAACAAACGCTATCGTCTCTCTGCAAAATCACGCGTTCTCGGCAACGCAAACCACTGCCGATACGCCCGATCTTGCCTACGGTACGCAGCCACATGGCGCGCTCTGCGCATTCCATCGCGCGTCAAGAGCCCTACCCGCTGGAGCATGGCCACTGTTGCTTGAGCCCCTGATCCGGTCATGCCCCAAATTCCACTAGCCAAAGTTGCACCTGATGAAACGCTGTGCATCGCGCCATGCGCAGGCCCCCGCATAATGGCTACCCGTTCGGGCATGACTTTACCGGTCCCGCAGGCTTGACCGCTGCGCCTTGTGATTTAGTATGCTCTACTAACAAATAAGAAGCGGTCGGAATCGGAAAACGGGCGTGCAACCGCCTCGGCCGGACATGAACCTTTGGGGATATCTGATGCGCGCTATCGATTACTTTGACCGTGGCCACGATTGCAATCCGCAGCGGCTGGCCGTTGTTGATACGGAAACCGGCCTGAGGCTGACCTTTGCGCAAACCCGTGAACAGACTGTATTGATCGCCGCCGCACTGCAAAAAGCCGGGTTCAAGAATCAGGATCTGCTGGGTCTTTATGGCCCGAACGATGGCATGTTGCTGGTCGTCCTGCTCGCCATGTGGCGCGCGAATGGCAAATGGGTGCCCGTCAACACCCGCAACGCGATTGATGCCAACGCCGCCTATATCAATTACGTGCGCCTCAAATGGATGGTCTACCATTCGTCCAAGGCGGACGAGGTTGCGCAACTCAAGGCCCTGTGCCCCACGCTGCAACATTTCGTCTGCCTTGACCGGCGGATGGGCGATGATCCCAGCCTCGCCGAATTTGTTGCAGGTTTATCCGAAGCTGACTTCATCGAACCTGAAGTCGATGCTTTCGGCAACCTGATGGACATGGTCGGCATTTTCCCCACCGGCGGCACCACCGGCCCGTCAAAGGGGGCCAATGTCACCAACCTTGGCTGGGGTACGATGATCGAAACTGCCGCCGATGGCATGGGCGGGCGCACCGATGATCCCGTCGCGCTCGTCTCGGCCCCCATCACCCACGCCGCCGGTCCCATCGCGCTTTCCACGATGAGCCTTGGCGCAACGCAAGTGATCCTGCCCGGCTTTGATGCCGAGGCCGTATTACGCACCATCGCGGAATACAAAGTCACGCACATGTACCTGCCGCCAACGGCCATGTACCAATTGCTGGCCTCGCCCGAGATTGCCGATCACGATTATTCCTCGCTCAGGATATTCATCCTCGTCGGATCGCCGTGCAGCCCCGAAAAGCTGCGGCAGGCGGTATCGATCTTCGGCCCCGCCATGTGCCAGTCCTATGGCCAGGTGGAATGCCCGATGATCGTGGCGTGGTTCCCGCCCGAAGACGTCGCGCGCTTTGCCGCCAGCGCCCCTGAAAAGCTGGCGTCCTGCGGCAAACCCACACGCTCGATCAAGGTCGCGCTGCTAGATGATGATGGCAACCATGTGCCACCGGGCGGGGCGGGCGAAATCTGCGTACGCGGCGCGCTGGTCACCCATTCCTACTTTGAAAAGCCGGAAGAAACCGCCGAAATACGCAAGTTCGGCTGGCACCATACAGGCGATGTCGGCAAATTCGATGAAGAGGGCTACCTTTATATCGTAGACCGCAAGAAGGACATGGTCGTTTCGGGCGGGTTCAACGTGTTCACCGCTGAAGTGGAAGCTGCCGTCACCGAACTGGCCGCAGTCAAGGAAGCCTGCGTGTTCGGCATCCCGCATGAAAAGTGGGGCGAACAGGTCCACGCCGTGGTGGTCGCTGATGGCATCACCGGCGCTGAAATCATCGCTTATGCCAAGGAGCGCCTCGGCGGCGTAAAGGCTCCGAAGTCGGTAGAGTTCGTCGATGCGATCCCCCGCACCGCCGCTGGCAAAATGGACAAAAAAGCGTTGCGCACCAAATACTGGGGCGACTCCCAGCGCATGGTAAACTAGACCTGATTGATCGAGCCGGGATTACCGGCCGTCTGTGAGAGGATTGACGATGCTTCGGAATCGCAAGTTGAATCTGGCACTGGCAGGATCGGTGGCACTGGCACTGGCCCTGCCGCTGGCCGCATGCAGCGTGAAAGACACCCCTGTCGCAAGCGCATCGGGCGGGGTCACAGCACAAAGCCTGATGGCTGCCGATGGCGCGAACTGGCTGTCCTATGGCCGCACTTATGACGAACAGCGGTTCAGCCCTCTGAACCAGATCACTGATGGCAATGTCGGCGAACTCGGCCTTGCATGGTATGCCGATATGGACACCGCGCGCGGGCAGGAAGCCACGCCGCTGGTGATCGATGGCAAGATCTATTTCAGCACCGCATGGTCCAAGGCCAAGGCCTATGACGCGCTTTCGGGCAAGCTTTTGTGGGAATATGATCCCAAGGTTCCGGGCGAAACTGCGGTCAAGGCGTGCTGCGATGTCGTCAATCGCGGCATGGCGGCATGGGGCGCCAAGCTTTACATGGGCACGCTTGACGGGCGGCTGGTCGCGCTGGACCGCGCCACGGGCAAGGAAGTGTGGTCGGTCGTCACGGTTGACCAGACCAAGCCCTATACCATCACCGGCGCACCGCGCGCGATCAACGGCATGATCATGATCGGCAATGGCGGCGCGGAAATGGGCGTGCGCGGCTATGTCACCGCCTATGATGCGCAAACCGGAAAACAGCTCTGGCGTTTCTACACCGTGCCCGACAAACCCGGCAACAATGACGAGGAATACCTCAAGAAAGCCGAAGCCACCTGGAAGGGCGAATGGTGGAAGCTGGGCGGCGGCGGCACCGTGTGGGACGCGATGGCCTATGATCCCGAGCTTGACCTGCTCTACATCGGCGTCGGCAACGGCAGCCCGTGGAATCAGGCATATCGCTCACCCGGCGGTGGCGATAACCTGTATTTGTCATCAATCGTCGCGATCCACGCCAAGACTGGCGAATATGCTTGGCACTTCCAGCAGACGCCCGGCGAAACCTGGGATTTCACGGCCACACAGCACATCATTCTGGCCGACATGGAAATCGATGGAAAACCGCGCAAGGTGCTGATGCAGGCGCCCAAGAACGGCTTTTTCTATGTGATTGACCGGACGAACGGGCAGTTTATCTCGGGCAATGCCTATGCACCTTTAAATTGGGCCAAGGTGCTCGATCCTGTGTCTGGCCGCCCCATCGAAAATCCTGAGGCGCGCTACGACCTGACTGGCAAGCCGTTTATCAGCATGCCCGGAGCAGCGGGTGCACACAGTTGGCATCCGATGGCTTATGATCCGACCAATCGTCTGGTCTATATCCCCGCGCAATTTGCCGCTTACCCCTATTTCCCGAGCAAGGACTGGAAGCCACAAGCGGTCGGTTTCAATACAGGGATCGATAGCGCGGCAGGTGCCATGCCCGCCATCAAGGCCGCGCGGGATGCCGCAAAGGCTGCCACAACCGGCGCGGTTGTCGCGTGGGATCCGGTCGCAAAGAAGGAGCGCTGGCGGATCAGCTTCCCCGGCCCTTGGAACGGCGGCATGCTCGCCACGGCGGGCGGCCTGTTGTTCCAAGGCAACGCCAAGGGTATGTTCGCGGCTTATTCGGCCAAAGACGGCAGGGAACTGTGGTCGTTTCCCGCGCAAACCGGAGTCGTCGCGGCCCCAATCACGTTCAAGGCTGGCAACGATCAATACGTTGCCGTGTTGGCTGGATGGGGTGGCGTATGGCCTCTGGCAACCGGCGTACTCGCCGATAAATCAGGCCCTGTGCGCAATATCAGCCGCTTGCTGGTGTTCAAGATCGGCGGGGCGGCCAAGCTGCCTTCTGCTCCACCATTTGAGGAAAAGCGCCTCGATCCACCGGCGCTGGTCGGCACGCCCGCAACCGTTGCGATGGGTAACAATCTCTATGGCCAATACTGCACGGTGTGCCACGGAGATGCGGCAGTCGGCGGCCTGCTCCCCGATTTGCGACACAGTCCATTGAATGCCGATCCCGAAGCGTGGCAATCGGTTGTCCATGATGGCATTCTCAATGCCAACGGAATGATCGGCTGGAGCAAGTATATGACGAAGGATCAGATCGAAACGATCCGCCATTATGTCATCAAACGCGCCAATGAAGACAAGGCGCTGGAAACGCGCTGACGGATTGCTATATAACAGAGCAATCGTAATCCAACGGAGAGACTTATGACGCAGCTTTATCCGAACCTGATCAATGGTGAATTGGTCACGACCGAAGCCTCGCTCGATGTCGTCAACCCGGCCAACGAGCAGGTCATCGGCCGTGTGCCTGCCTGCGGAGCTGCCGAACTGGACCGCGCCGTTGCTGCCGCCCGCGCCGCGTTCAAGACATGGTCGAAGACGCCCGTCGATGATCGCCGGGCTGTGATCCGCAACATGGCCGCTGCCATCGATGCCAATTTTGAAGAGCTTTACCGCCTGCTCACCAGCGAGCAGGGCAAGCCGCACCACCAGGCCCGGAACGAAATTGGCGCCAGTTCGGGTGTGATGAGCGCGCAGTCGACCCTTACGCTGGAAGAGACAATCAACGAAGACAGCGACGAGCGTTTCAGCCGCACACGCCGCGTGCCGGTCGGCGTCGTGGCCGGTATCGTGCCGTGGAACTTCCCGGTGCTGATGGCGGTGCAGAAGATCGCACCCGCCATTCTGTCAGGCTGCACCATCGTGCTCAAACCGTCTCCCTTCACGCCGCTGACCACGCTGAAATTTGCCGAACTGATCAAGGATATCGTGCCAGCAGGCGTGGTCAACATCATCACCGGCGAAGATTCGCTCGGCCCGTTGATGACCTCGCACCCCGACATCAACAAAATCACTTTCACCGGATCGACTGCCACCGGCAAGCGCATCATGGAAGGCGCTTCAAAGGATTTGAAGCGCATCACGCTCGAACTCGGCGGAAACGATGCCTCAATCGTGCTGCCTGATGCCGATGTGGCCAAGGTTGCCGAACAGCTGTTCTGGTCAAGCTTCACCAACGCAGGCCAGATCTGCGTCGCTGCCAAGCGCGTCTATATCCACGAAGATATCTATGATGAAATGAGCGCCGCGATTGCCGAATATGCAAAGGGCGTGACCGTGGGCGATGGCGCCAATCAGGGCACCGGCGTCGGCCCGATCCAGAACAAGAAGCAGTTCGATCGCGTTTGCGAACTGATCGAGGACGCCAAATCGAACGGCTACAAGTTCCTCGTCGGCGGCGATGTCGATCCGTCTGGTTCAGGTTACTACGTGCCGATTACCATCCTCGACAATCCGCCAGAAGACGCGCGTATCGTGGCGGAAGAACAGTTCGGCCCGATCATGCCTTTGATGAAGTTCTCGTCCGACGATGAAGTCATCGCGCGCGCCAACAATTCCGAATACGGCCTTGCGGGCGCTGTCTGGACCAAGGATACGGATCGTGGCGTGACCATTGCCGAACAGCTTGAAACCGGCACGGTGTGGATCAACGAATTTCTCCACCTCTCGCCATTCGCGCCGTTTGGTGGCCACAAGCAATCGGGCTTCGGTGCTGAATATGGCATCGAAGGCCTGAAGGAGTTCACTTACAGCCAGGTGATCACCGTCAAGAAAGACGCACTGGTCTGAACCCGTAAAGCCCTCTCCTCCGCTCATCCTGAGCATGTCGAAGGACAGGGGAGAGGGTTGGGAGTGGGGGTGGCTTGTCACACCCCTCTCAACTCCGACCAAGCGCTTCGCGCCAAGCCTTCGCTGCCTCCAAGAAATTGCCCTGTGCCCATAGACCTCACCAAGATCAAGGCGATCGACGTCCACGTCCATGCCGAGGTTTCGTGCCACGATCCCGAAGATCCGGTGATGGGCAAGTTTTTCGATGCCGCCAGCGCCTATTTCAAATCCCCGCGCGAACGGCCCAAGATGCCGGAAATCATCGAAATCTACCGCGAACAGCAGATTGCTTTCTGCATGTTCACGGTGGATTGCGAAAGCGGCATCGGGGCAAAGCGCGTTTCTAATTACGAAGTCGCTGAACTCGCCAACAAGAACGATGATATCTGCATCCCGTTCGCTTCGATCGATCCCCCCACGGGCAAGATGGGCGCGCGTGAAGCGCGCGATCTGATCGAGAACCACGGCGTCAAAGGCTTCAAGTTCCATCACATCATGCAGAACATCGAACCGGCTGCGCAAGTCGGTTACCCGATCTATGAGGTGATCAACGAATACAAGCTTCCTGCCATTTTCCACACCGGCCATTCCGGCATGGGCACCGGTATGCGCGGCGGTGGTGGCGTCCGGCTGAAATATGGCCAGCCGATGCTGGTTGATGATGTCGCTGTCGATTTCCCCGATATGAAAGTGATCCTCGCCCATCCGTCATGGCCGTGGGTGGATGAAAGCCTGTCGATGGCCCTTCACAAGGACAATGTTTTCATCGACTTGTCCGGCTGGTCGCCCAAGTATTTCCAGCCGCAGATCATTCAGTATGCCAACACGCAGTTGCGCAAGAAGATGCTGTTCGGATCCGACTTTCCGCTGATCCATCCGCAAAAGTGGCTCGATGCGGCAAAGCAGGTTGGTTTCAAGGATGAAGTGCTTCCGGGCATCATGAAAGACAACGCCGCGCGCGTTCTTGGTCTGGCGTAAAGCCATGATCCCCGATCCGGTCGACATCCGTGCATGGCAGCGCCTTGATGCCACCACCACCACGTCAGGCCGGATCGAGGACAAGGATGTGGCGCGGTTGGCTGCGTTGGGTGTTGCCCATGTCATCAACCTTGCGCTTGAAACCCATCCCGAAGCTTTGGCGGGCGAGGGCGAAAAGCTGCGTCAGCACGGCATTGCCTATACCCACATCCCGGTGCCGTTTGACGCGCCTACAGAAGCGCACTTTGCCGCATTCCGTGATGCTGTCGAAAGCGGACAAGGCCCGGTGCACGTCCACTGCATTATGAACTGGCGCGTCTCGGCGTTCTTCTATCGCCTGAACCGCGACCATCGCGGCATGGCAGAGTCTGACGCCCGCGCGATCATGGAGCAACAATGGTCACCTGACGGCAATGATCGGCCCGAAGCCAAAGTCTGGGCCGGTTTTATCGCGATGCGAAATGAAGGGCAAAATCGCTAATGGCAGGGTTCGTTCTCATCCACGGTTCATGGCACGGTGGCTGGTGCTTTGATCCCGTGGCGCAATTGCTGCGCGAGCGCGGTCATACAGTTGTGGCACCAACGCTTCCCGGCATGGGCGGCACGGCTGATGAAATGGCCGCAGTAACGCTCGATGGCTGGGGCGAATTTGCTGCGCAGCATTGCCGCGATCTGAAGCAGCAACTGAACGGCGCTCCGGTCGTTCTCGCAGGTCATTCGCGCGGTGGTCTGGTGATCTCCACCGCCGCCGAGGCTGATCCGCAAGCGATGGACGCGCTCGTCTACATCTGCGCCATGATGCTGCCCTCGGGGATGAGTCGCGCGCAATTCAAGGAACTGGAAGGCCCGAACCCCGCGTTCGATGGCATCATCAGCAAAGTCCACGGCGGTATCGCCACCGTGATCGACGCCGCCAACGCAGGCCCTGTCTTCGCGCAAGCATCACCGCCCGAACTGGTCACCGCAGTCCTCCCGCGCCTCTTGGCCGAACCGCACGCACCACGCTCGCAAAAGCTGCATTTGACGCCCGAACGCTGGGGCCGCCTTCCGCGCACTTACGTCGAATGCACCCTTGACCGCACCATCCCCATCGAGAGCCAGCGCCAAATGCAACGCTATTCCCCCGGCGCGCACATCGTCACGCTTGAAGCCGATCACAGCCCATACTTGTCAAAACCGGTGGAACTGGCCGATGCGCTTGAGGCTGCTGTTCCCAAATAAGCCCACACCCGTTCGTGTCTCGACTACGCTTGACACGAACGGGTGTGGGAGGGCTAATTCCCGAAGAAATTCAACTCCAGTAGCACATTGTTCGGGTCAGCCGTAAAAATCTGGCGCAGGCCAATCGCTTCCACCGTGTTGGTCTGGCAATCAAGGCCCAGCGCGGCAATCCGCGCCATCACATCGTCATACCCGCTGCAATTCAGCGCAACATGGTGGATCGCGCCGGTCAGTGATCCCGGCTCAACCGCACGGTCATACGTGCGCGGGCAATCCACCGCGTTGATGTGAATGATCGCGCGCCCTGCGCCATCGTACATCCACTGCGCGTTCTGCGGGGTCAGCGGCGGTGGCCCATCGCGGCGCTCCAGCCCCAGCAGCGTTTGATAGAACTGCGCGCTATCATCAAGCTTGTCCGTGATGATGTTCACGTGGTCCAATGCATTGACGGTCATGGCAACTCCTCTGCGCCGGGGGCGGCGGCATGAGCATAATGCCCCTGCCGCAGCCAATCCTCAACTCTTGAAAACGACGGTCTTGGTGCCGTTCACCAGCGCGCGGTCTTCCAGATGCAACCGCACCGCTTCGGCCAGAACGCGGCGTTCCACATCGCGGCCCTTGCGCACCAGATCTTCGGGCGTATCGGCGTGTGTTACGGTCTCCACGTCTTGATGGATGATCGGGCCTTCATCAAGGTCGGTCGTCACATAGTGCCCCGTCGCGCCAATCATCTTCACCCCGCGCGCGTGCGCCTGATGGTATGGCTTTGCGCCTTTGAAGCTGGGCAGGAAGGAATGGTGGATATTGATGCAACGGCCCGAAAGGAACGTCGTCAGATCATCCGACAGAATCTGCATGTACCGCGCCAGAACCACCAGTTCCGCGCCGGTTTCGGTAACGATCCGCTTCACTTCTGCCTCTTGTTGCGGCTTGGTGTCCTTGGTGATCGGCAGATGATAATAGGGAATGTCACCAATCAGCGAGATGTTCAGCGCTTCCTTGGGATGGTTGCCCAGAATAGCCACGATTTCCATTGGCAATTCGCCAATGCGTGTGCGGTAAAGCAAGTCACCCAGACAGTGATCAAACTTGCTGACCATCAGGATAACCTTGCGGCTTACCGATGTGTCGCGAATGTTCCACCGCATGGCATATCGTTCTGCAATAGGGGCAAATGACGCGCGAAATGCTGCAACATCCAAATCGCCAGGATTGAACACCACGCGCATGAAAAACTGTCCGCTTTGCGGATCGTCAAATTGCTGCGCCTCGCTGATGTTGCCGCCAGCCTCAAACAGATTGTTGGTTACGCGCGCGACGATGCCCGGCTTGTCCTCGCAAGATAGCGTCAAAATCAACGAAGCGCTCATATTGAATCTCCCATTCCGCCGCGCCTCATAGGGCGCAACATTTGCCATTGCGAATCTTGTGTGAACTTGTATGTGTTGCATACAAATTTATCAACCAGCCATTTTTCGTCGGGAGAATTAGTGATGGCCGCAAAGAACCTGGAAGAGGTAATCAATCAGAATGGCAACGTGGTGGACATGCTGCGCAATTCGCAGCTTGGCGCTTATGTCTATCCGGTCGTAGCACCGGAATTTTCAAACTGGCGCAGCGAACAGTGGGCATGGCAGCACAGCGCCGTCCTGTTCGATCAGTCGCACCACATGGTGAACCTGTATATCCGTGGTAAGGATGCGGCCAAGCTGTTGTCCGATACGATGATCAACAGCTCGAAGGGCTGGTCGGTCAACAAGGCCAAGCAGTACGTTCCCACCACGCCCTATGGCCACGTCATCGGCGATGGCATCATCTTCTGGGAAGAAGAAGAAAGCTTCACTTACGTCGGCCGCGCGCCTGCCTCAAACTGGCTGCGCTACCACGCTGCAACCGGCGGCTACGATTGCGAAATCGAACTGGATGACCGTTCGCCCATGCGTCCGATGGGCAAGCCCGTCACGCGCAAGGAATGGCGCTTCCAGATTCAGGGGCCAAACGCCTGGGCCGTGATCGAAAAGCTGCACGGCGGCCCGCTGGAACAGCTCAAGTTCTTCAACATGAGCACAATGAACATCGCTGGCAAAACCGTGCGCACGCTACGCCACGGCATGTCGGGCGCACCGGGCCTTGAAATCTGGGGCCCTTACGCCGAACAGGAAGAAATCCGCGCCGCCATTCTGGAAGCGGGCAAGGAATTTGGCCTGATCGCTTGCGGCAGCCGCGCCTATCCTTCGAACACGCTGGAATCGGGCTGGATTCCATCGCCACTGCCCGCCATCTACACCGGCGAAAAGCTCAAGGGCTTTCGCGAATGGCTGGCGGCTGACAGCTATGAATCCACCGGCTCCATCGGCGGCTCGTTCGTGT
>JADYXV010000245.1 GCA_020853995.1 Novosphingobium sp. | reverse complement strand
TTGCCGGAGAATTGTTGCTGGCAGCCTTTGCCATTTCCCACAGTTTGGTCGACCGTGCGCCTGTACGGCAAAAGGCCAAGATAGGCGACGGCATCTGCTCAAGCGCCTGAGCCATTGCCGCCACATTTTCATCGGTGACCACACCCGGCGTTACCGGGATGTGCGCAAAGGCCAGCCCGAACGCCTGAGCCTGTTCCCGCACCCTAGCAGCGGACAGTTGATCCGCGTCCTCATCATCAGGACGATTGGAAATGACAGACCTGAAGCCTTGCGCGGCAGCCTGGCGTAAATCTTCCGATGTTATCTGCGCCGATACGAAGAACCCCGGCCCGATCGATTTGAAAGTCATCTTGATATCCTGTCAGGCCGGGGTTGTGACAATTCAGGGCCTGTTCCGCGTGGAAAGGCCGAAGGGCAGATAAGCAGGGCATGTGCCGACCAGACTGGTCAGGAAAAACGCCGCTGCAATAACGCCCGCAGCAATGGCCACCGTGCCCGATAGATAGCCGAGCAAGTACGCCGCGCCTATTGCGACGACAGCCACCAGACGCAGTGTACGATCAATCGAGCCCATGTTTTTGGTCATTGCCTGATGCCTTTTCAGCGTAATTTCAGCGGGAAGAAACGATGCAGGATCATGCCTGCGAACATGGCCAGCACGAATGGCAGAACAGCCAGCGGTGCAATGGCCAGATCAGCCAGAGCAGGACCCGGGCACAGGCCCGAAATCCCCCAGCCCATACCGAACAGGATGGCGCCTGCGGCCAATGGCCGGTCCAGTTGCGTTGTGCCCGGCAGTTCGAAACCGGGCGCAGCCAGCGGGGTTGAAAGCCTTCCCTTGATGATCCAGGCAATGGCCATCGGAATGATGGCACCGCCCATCACAAAGACGAGCGTGGGGTCCCAATTGCCGAAAAGGTCCAGAAAGGCCTGGACGCGCATGGGATCAGCCATGCCAGACCATGCAAGACCTGCACCGAACAACAGGCCGGAAGCCAGAGCGATAACAATCCGCATCACAATCCCCCCCCTGCCCGCAGCAGACCGACAGTGACAAAACCGCTGGATATGAACAACGCGGTTGCCACCATTGATCGGGGCGAAAGCCGCGATAGTCCGCATACGCCGTGCCCGCTGGTGCAGCCCGAACCAAGCCGCGTGCCGTAGCCGACCAGCAATCCCCCGATGACCAGCGGCCAGACGGATTTAGGGAAATGGGCAGTTATTCCGCCGGTCAGCACGGCAATGATCAATGCCCCCAATGGCAAGCCCAACACGAAGGCGACGGCGACGTCACGCGGAGCACCTGCGTTGGTGATGCCGGTCGCCCGCGCGGCAAGGCCGCTAACGCCGGCAATGCGCCCGAGGCCAAGCAACATGAGCGCTGCGGCCAACCCGATCAGCAGGCCGCCGGTCAAGCCCTGAACCGGCATTGCGTTTGGAAAGCCCGGGATCATACGGCGTTCACCGGAATTTTAAGATATGTCACACCATTCTCCTCGGCAGCAGGCATGTGCCCGGCCCGCATGTTTACCTGCACCGATGGCAGGATCAGGCGTGGCATGTCCAATTTGGCGTCACGCGCTTCGCGCATGGCAACAAAGTCGTCCTCGGTCTGGCCGTCATGGATATGGATATTGGCTTTCCGCTCGGCCTCGACAGTGGTTTCCCACACAAATTCCGTGCGCCCTGCCGGCAAATAGTCATGACACATGAATAGACGGGTTTCAGGCGGCAGCGACAAGATGCGCCGCGCGGATTGATAGAGCGTGCGCGCATCGCCGCCCGGAAAATCTGCCCGCGCCGTACCATAATCCGGCATGAACATGGTATCGCCAACAAATACTGCATCACCAATGACATAGGCAATGCAGGCTGGCGTATGGCCGGGGACATGGAGCACAGTAACGCTCAGATTGCCGATCGCGAACTGGTCACCATCTTTCCATAACTGGTCAAAATCCGAGCCATCCCGCTGAAAATCGGTACCGGCGTTGAACAGCTTTCCAAACACATTTTGCACGGTGACGATATGTTCGCCGATGGCGATTTTGCCGCCGAGCTTTTGCTGCAGATAGGGCGCGGCTGAAAGGTGATCGGCATGGGCGTGCGTTTCCAGCAGCCAATCAACTGAAAGCTCCTTCTCCCCCACATAGGCGATAACCGCATCTGCCGAGGAGAAGGAGGTGCGACCCGAAGCTGGATCATAGTCCAGGACGCTGTCGATAATAGCGGCGCGTCTGCTTTCGGGATCATGGACGACGTAAGTGACCGTGAACGTCGCCTTATCGAAAAAAGCCTTGATGACGGGCACGCCTGCTTGCGCGGCAGCAACCTGGGCATTTGCCTTGGACAGCGCGATGTCGGACAGCGAGTCGGTCATGGAAATCTCCGTCGAAATCATATTTACATAAACTGTGTAATCCAATAACAAGGTTGTGTCAAACGCCCCTTATGGGCATGGCGCTGCGCGCCGACACGGAAGGA
Source organism: Novosphingobium sp. (assembly GCA_020853995.1). Lineage (GTDB taxonomy): Bacteria > Pseudomonadota > Alphaproteobacteria > Sphingomonadales > Sphingomonadaceae > Novosphingobium. The sequence continues at coordinate 2,624 of JADYXV010000245.1, read as the reverse complement.
CCTAATGACTGAAACCCAGAGCCCCAGTTCTGCACGAACGATCCGCATCGGAGACTTCGCACCGGATTTTGTCGCCCGTTCGACCAAGGGCGAAGTCAAGCTTTCATCATATCGCGGCCGTTGGCTGATTTTCTTTTCGCACCCTGCGGACTTTACGCCGGTGTGCACCACGGAATTTCTGGGCCTTGCCAGAATGAAGGCTGAATTTGCCGCGCTTGATTGCGCCCTGCTCGGCTTGTCGGTTGACAGTCTTTATGCCCATCTGGCGTGGGTTCGCGCGATAGAACAGCAGTTCGGTGCTTCCATCGACTTCCCGATCATCGAAGATCCCAGCATGGTCATTGGCCATGCCTTTGGCATGATTGACGCCGCCAGCACTGATGCGATGGCAATGCGTTCGGCCTACTTCATCGATCCCAAAGGCGTTGTCCGCGCGGTTACGTGTTATCCGCCAAATGTCGGACGTTCGGCTGATGAAATGCTGCGCCTCATTGCGGCGCTGCAGGCCGTTGACGATGGAAAGGGCTTTGCGCCAGAAGGCTGGCAGCCCGGTCAGCCCCTGCTTGCCCCGCCGCCCAACGGCAGCGCCGACTTGCCGGAAGGTGCAGACTGGTTCTGCCGTACCCTGCCATGAGCGCGATTTTCGAAAGCCGCGAAATTGCTGCCGATATTTCGGAAAGGTTGCGCGTTTATGCCCAGCCCCAAAGGCTGATGATCCTCAGCTATCTGCTGCGCGGCGAACGCACTGTTGCAGAAATCGGCGAGATGACTGCCATAACGCAGCCTGCGCTCAGTCAGCAGTTGGCCGAATTGCGCCGCGCAGAACTGGTCAGCACCCGCAAAGAAGCCAAGCAGGTTTGGTACAGCCTGGCCGATGAGGGCGTTAGGATATGTGTCCAGACGATGGAGGCCATGTTTTGTGGATCCCCGCCCGCCCTCGCTTTACCGGCAGTGCCCGTGCAACCAACGGACTTGCCACCAACGGACCTGAAATCGCTGGCAGGCATCGCGGCCTTTGCCAAAGGTCTTTAAGGTGAGGACCAATTGATCCCGCCTTCGAGGCACCACAATTGCAGGCTTCAGTCCTTGGCAAGAGCCGTCAGAAAGTCATCAATCCGCCGTGCGTTAATGCCAAGATCGCCTACGCCGACGCGACTGACTGAACGCATGTCGACTGTAGACTTGAGCCCGCTGGCATCGGGACGGATGCGCACCACCACATCATCTTGAAAGCGAATGTATGAGACACTTGCGGTGGCTTCGAGATGGCCGCGCGCAGGATCGCTCTTTGCAATTGCCCATCCGGCTTCGCGGGCAAGGCGCTCTGCCTTGGCGGCCACGACGGCGACGGGCTGGGCGATCGTCACTGCCTGCAAGCGGCCATAAGCTTGCGCATGGATCTTGCGCCAGTTTTCAACCGTGCCAACCCCCACAAGGTTGTCTTCGCGCAGTGCCAGAACTTCAAACTGCGGAGGATCTGCAAGGTTTGTCGTCAGATCATGCAGGGCTGGTGCATCGCCTGCGGCCACGGGACGGGTTGCAAGAAAACCGACATAGAAGGCCGCAATGGCGATGGCTCCGAGCAGACCTTTCCTGGCTGAAAGGGGCAACTGCCGTCCGCGCCAGAGCGCAATGAGGCCAAGCAGAAAGCCCAGCAATGCCACCAGTGCGCCTGCCATGAACGCCGAGAACCCGGTCAGCTTGCCGATGATGTCGTACCGGGCAAGGGTTAACCCCAGCGCTGCCACCACCAGTGCGATCATGATCACGCCCGTCGCCCACCGTGCGATGCGCGCGCCTTTGGTTGCAGGGACTTGTTCCGATTGTATTGTCATTGCCGAATCCCCGATGCCCAGATGCATCCTGCGGTTTACCATCTGACGCCTTATGCAAAGGCGTCAACCGGCTTTGCCCAAGTGCATGAAATGCCAGACTCGCGCAGCGCATCGATAAGTGCCAGTTAAGATCGGAATGGCGGAACGGATTATCCTTGGCGGCGGCGGCCACGCACACCTTTCTGTTCTGGCAGACTGGGCATTGCGGCCGCTGGCGGGCGCGCAGTGCTGGCTGGTCACCTCGTCCCGGTACACGGCCTATTCCGGTATGTTGCCAGGCTGGCTGGCTGGCAATTATCGCGCGGACGAACTGTTGATCGATCTGGCTCCGCTGGCAATGCAGGCAGGCGCGGAACTGGTAATCGCCGATATCGTTGGCCTTGATGCAGATGCGCGTACGATCGATCTGTCTTCGGGCGCAAGCTTGGCCTTTGACCTTCTTTCACTCGGCACAGGTGGCCAAGCCGATGTGACACGGCTTTCAGCGCTCAGTGACAAGTTGCTACCGGTAAAGCCGGTTGACGGGTTCATCAGCAAATGGTCGGCCTTTGCCGAACAGGCCCAAAGGCGCGGCACGGCAGAAGTTGTTGTGGTTGGTGGCGGGGCAGCTGGCGTGGAAATGGCCTTTGGCATTGATGCAGCCTTGCGCCGATGTAACGTTCAAGCACGCGTGTCGCTGGTCACGCCTGAGGCCGGCTTTCTTGCAGACTATGCCGAAAAGGCGCGCGCGCTGGTCCTTACCGCCCTTGCCCGACGCGGTATTGCCACCCGTTATGCCCATGCCACCGG
>JADYXV010000244.1 GCA_020853995.1 Novosphingobium sp. | reverse complement strand
TGGCGTCTGAACTGTACGGGAAACTGATTTGTGAGCGACACATACGATATTGATCAAACTTTAGACGCTGACGCTGAGCCGCTAGGCCCGTTGGTGCTGCCGTTGGATGCCTGGCACCGCGCGCGGGCCGGCCGGATGGTCGACTTTGCAGGCTATTGGATGCCGGTTCAGTTTGAGGGCATTATCGCCGAGCATCTTTGGACGCGGTCCAGCGCAGGCTTCTTTGATGTTTCACACATGGGTCAGGTTTATGTGTCTGGAGAGGCTGTTGAAGCGGCGCTTGAGGCAATTTTGCCGATTGACCTTTCGACGCTTCCAGTGGGAGGCGTGCGCTATTCGCTGCTTTTGAACGAGAGCGGCGGCATCCTTGATGACCTGATGGTCACGCGCTGGAAGAGCGGTTTCTACCTCGTCGTCAACGGCGCCACGAAATGGGACGATATCGCCCATCTGCGAGAGCTTTTGCCCGACGAAGTAACGCTCAACCACCTCGATGACAGCGCGCTTTTTGCGTTACAGGGACCGAAGGCAGCCGAGGCCTTGGAAGCTCTGGTTACTGGTGAACAGGCGCTATCGTCGCTTAGTTTTATGCGCGGCGCAGCATTCAAACTTGCCGGTATTGATGTATGGATTAGCCGCTCTGGCTATACCGGCGAGGACGGGTTCGAAATTTCAGTCCCCGCCGAAAACGCAGCCGAGATTGCGGATTTGATATGTGCGCAAAGCCAGGTGAAGCCGGTTGGCCTTGGTGCGCGTGATAGTCTGCGTCTTGAAGCGGGCTTACCGCTCTACGGCCACGATATGAACGCTGATGTCGATCCGGTTAGCGCCGATTTGCTGTTCGGCATAAACAAGCGCCGCCGTACGGAAGGCGGTTTCCCCGGTTCTGATGACATTCTGCCACTGATCGCCAAGGGCACAGCAGCACGCCGCGTCGGTTTGCTGATTGAAGGCCGCATGGCCGCACGGGAAGGGGCCAAAGTTCTATTTGGCGAAACCGAGGTCGGCACAGTCACTTCCGGTGGTTTTTCGCCTAGCCTGGAACGGCCAATCGCGATGGCCTTTGTCGCCACGGAACACGCCGCACCCGGCACCCCGCTTTTCATCGACGTGCGGGGGCGCAAGCTTGCTGCCACCGTCGCGCCGATGCCCTTCATTCCCCATCGCTATTACCGCAAAGGAGCCGCATGATGACCCGCTTTTTCACCAAGGACCACGAATGGATCGCGGTTGAGGGCAGCGAAGCCACCGTTGGCATAACCCAATACGCGCAAAGCCAATTGGGCGACATTACCTTTGTCGAAGTGCCTGCCGTCGCTGCCACGGTTGCCAAGGGCGACAGCGCCTCTGTGGTCGATAGCGTCAAGGCTGCATCGGACGTCTATGCGCCAGTTTCTGGCACGGTTACCGTGGTCAATGCAGCGCTTGAAGATCAGCCCGAACTGGTCAATTCCGATGCCGAAGGCGAAGGTTGGCTGTGGAAGATGACCCTGTCTGACCCGTCCGAACTTGCCAGCCTGATGGACGAGGCGGCGTACCAGACATTCGTGACGGAGCTTTGATCCGATGCGCTATCTTCCTCTGACCGACGCAGACCGGAGCGCGATGCTCTCGGTTGTCGGCGCTGGTTCTATCGACGAATTGTTTGCCGATGTTCCCGAACATGCGCGGCTGACCGCGCCGATTGCCGGATTGCCACAGCATGCCAGCGAAATGGCGGTGGAACGCCACATGGCGCGGCTTTCGGCGGACAATATCACCGCAGGATCGGTGCCGTTCTTTCTTGGAGCAGGCGCGTATCGCCATCACATTCCTGCGACGGTTGATCACATGATCCAGCGTGGCGAGTTCTTGACCGCTTACACGCCCTATCAGCCAGAAATTGCGCAAGGTACGCTGCAAGTCTTGTTTGAATTCCAGACGCAAGTGGCGCGGTTGTTTGGCACAGACATCGCCAATGCCTCGTTATACGATGGTTCGACGGCTTGTTGGGAAGCGATTGCGATGGCGGCGCGCATTACCCGGCGAAACAAGGCCGTTCTTTCGTGCGGTCTGCACCCACATTATGTTGAAACTTCTCGTACGATGGCGAAGTTTACCGGCGACGAATTGGACATTTCAGAGCCTGCATTGATCGCAGACACCGATGATGCTGCGGTGATTGCCAAGATCGATGGCGAAACGTCTTGCGTTGTGGTGCAATATCCCGATGTTTTGGGGCGCATCCCTGATCTTGCAGCAATCGCTGCGGCGGCGCAGGCCAAGGGTGCTCTTCTCATCGCGGTGGTTACCGAGCCTGTTGCGCTGGGGCTGCTTGAAAGCCCCGGCAGCCTTGGTGCAGACATTGTCGTGGGCGAGGGGCAGGCAATCGGTGTCGGCCTCCAGTTTGGCGGGCCTTACCTTGGCCTGTTCGGGTGCCGCGAAAAGTTTGTGCGGCAGATACCTGGCCGCCTGTGTGGTGAAACCGTCGATGCCGACGGCAAGCGTGGTTTCGTGTTGACGCTTTCTACGCGAGAACAGCACATCCGGCGTGAAAAGGCGACCAGCAACATCTGCACCAACTCAGGCCTTTGTGCCCTGGCGTTCTCGGTCCACATGACGCTGCTCGGCGGGGCAGGGCTGGCCAAGATGGCCAGACTTAGCCACCATCGCGCCCGTAAAACGGCGGAGCGGCTTGCCCAAATTCCCGGTGTTACGGTCGTCAACCGTCATTACTTCAACGAATTTGCGGTCACACTGCCCAAGGATGCGCGGCAAGTGGTGCGGGATTTGGCGGACCGGAAGATTCTTGGCGGGGTGTCGCTGGGTCGGCTTTATCCGCAAGTTGAAGCGCTTTCTACCGGTCTGCTGATCGCTGCAACCGAATGCACCACCGATGATGATATTTCGGCGCTGGCGACGGCGCTCGAGGAGGTTCTGGCATGAACGAAATCAACCCGTCGGGCTGGCGTCCAGCCATGAACACCACCTCGATTGTTCAGGAAATCGAGACCTTTACCGGTAACCGCGCACTGCAACTTGAAGAAGCGCTGCTGTTTGAAATCGGCTCTCCTGATCGTTCAGGCGTCGATTTCGATGAAGTAACGGACATTGATCTATCTGCACTTGGTCCCAACGCACGCAAGGGGGCACCGAACCTCCCCGGATTGTCTGAACCCGAGACGGTCAGGCATTACACGCGCCTGTCACGTCAGAATTATGCGATTGATCTTGGCGTTTTTCCTTTGGGATCGTGCACGATGAAGCACAATCCGCGTCTGGATGAAAAGGTCGCGCGGATGCCAGGATTTGCCGATGTGCATCCGCTGCAACCGGTGCAAAGTGTGCAAGGTGCACTGTCAGCAATCAATGAACTGGCAGTTTGGCTTGTCAAATTGACAGGGATGCATGGCGTAGCAATGACGCCTAAAGCGGGCGCTCACGGCGAACTTTGCGGCTTGCTGTGCATTCGCGCAGCACTTGAGGCGAAGGGCGATCCACGCGAGGTTATCCTCGTGCCTGAAAGCGCCCACGGCACCAATCCGGCAACGGCGGCTTTCGCCGGTTATCGCGTCGAGAACATTCCTGCGACAGCAGACGGCCGTGTTGACGTAACCGCGTTGACCGCGAGGCTTGGGCCGGACGTGGCGGGCGTTATGATCACCAACCCGAACACTTGCGGCCTTTTCGAGCGGGACTTGAAGGTAATTGCCGATGCCGTCCATGCAGCGGGCGGGTACGTCTACTGCGACGGCGCAAACTTCAATGCGATCGTCGGTCGGGTCAGGCCCGGCGATCTTGGCGTTGATGCAATGCACATCAATCTGCACAAGACGTTTTCGACGCCGCATGGCGGTGGGGGGCCAGGCTCTGGGCCGGTGGTCCTGTCCGAAGCGCTTGCGCCGTACGGCCCGCTGCCGTTTACCGCACGACAGGCCGATGGTTCGATCAAATTGATCGAAGAGGAAGATGCCTACCTTGAACATCCGCACGCATTCGGGAGGATGTGTGCCTTTCACGGCCAGATGGGAATGTACACTCGCGCGCTTGCCTATATCTTGAGCCACGGTGCCGATGGTTTGCGGCAAGTTTCCGGTGATGCTGTTCTCAATGCGAATTATGTGCTCCGAAGCCTGGACGATGTGCTCGATGCGCCATTCGGTCCGGCGGGCCACTGCATGCATGAAGCGTTGTTCAGCGATGATGGGTTTGCCGAAGGTTTCTCGACACTTGATCTGGCCAAAGGCCTGATTGACGAGGGCTATCATCCAATGACTGTCTACTTCCCGCTGGTTGTCCACGGTGCCATGCTGGTGGAACCTACCGAGACCGAAAGCAAGGCGGGGCTTGACCAGTTTATCGGGGCCATGCGTTCATTGGCCGAGCGAGCAAAAGCGGGTGACGAAATGCTGAAAAGCGCGCCTCATCTGGCACCTCGCCGTCGGCTTGATGAAACCTTGGCGGCTCGCAAGCCTAAGCTTGTTTACAAGGAAGTATGATACGAAAAGGGCCGCCTTGGCATGTCCATGGCGGCCCTTTTCTCTAACTTTTGAGCCAAAAAAGCTTAATTTATTGCTTCTTCGGTTGTCTTCGAAACAGACTTCAAATCATCGCCTGCACCCTTGACGGTGTTGCATGCGTTGGCGCCAAGAAGAAGGCCACCCATCATCGTGGCCATTACGAACTTGCGGATCATGGTTTTCACCTTTCGAAAGAATGTTATGCGCAATCTGGCGCATCCTGAACTGTACGAAAGCAAGAACGCAGAGGGGCGCTGGAAGTTTCTTCAGGAACTGATGTCTGCGGCACGTGCTTTGCCAAGAACACGCTCGCGCCAGATGATAAGCAAGCTTGCGCCTATGATGATCGGCGCTCCCAACCATGTTGTTGCGGGTGGCAACTGGTTGAAAATCAGCCAGCCCCAAGCTGTCGCCCAGGCGAGTTGGATATAATCGACCACGATCACGCTTGAGATTGCACCATACCGCAAGGATGCCGTCAGCGCGAGTTGTGCAAACAGACCTGTTATTCCGATACCGCCAAGCATAAGCCAGCCCGTCAGATCATGTTGGGCGCCGCTGCTGAGCAGAAAAAGCGAAAGGAATGGCGCGCTGATGGCCGAAAAATAGAAAACGACAGTTACAGGCTCTTCGGTTTTGCCAAGGTCACGTAGTTGCACGTTTACCAGCGATACCATGAAGGCTGCACCGATCCCGACTGCCAAACCCTCCAGGGGCAGGTTTCCGCTGTCCGGTCCTGCTATGATCACCACGCCCACAAGGCCTGCGATGACTGCAGACCAGCGCCACACGCCAACTTTCTCTTTCAGGATGATGACCGACAAGATCACGGCAAACATTGGCGTAGTGAAGGCAAGGATAGTCGATTCAGCCAGCGGGAGCAGCCTGACGACCCCCAAAGTCAGAAACATTCCACTGCCACCAATCGCTGCACGACGTGCATGCACCCATGGGCGCTTTGTCTTCAGACGGCTTATCTGGCCACGTGCGAGCAGCCATCCAAAAATCGAAATGGCCGGAATGAATTGTCGCCAAAACAGCGTTTCAGGCAAAGATATGCCCCGTTCGCCAGTAAGCTTTACAAGAAGCAGCATGACCGAAAAAATGATCGTAGCAACAAGGCGCAACGCAAGTGCGAACATCGGGCGGTCATGCGATTGCATCCGCGAAGTCCTTAGGCCAAGGCCGCTTGCGATCAAGCCCTTACTTGCGCCTGGGGAGCGGAATGGAAGTCTGGTTTGCGCATGTCTGGCAATACCACGCCGCTTTGGGGGCGATTGCCTTTGCTGTTGCATCGGCTGCTGTATGGGCAGAGCGGCGACGTTTGCGCCGCAAAAACCTTGATGCCGTCGGATTCATGCCCTGGACGGCAATATACCTTACCAGCTTCCTCGCCGCGATTGTTCTTTTTGGTCTAACGGCGAGGGAGTGGTTCGGAGCTTAGAGGCAGGCTTCGAGATAAGCCTGATCAAAACCGAATTGGCGCGCTTTTTCAAGAGTATATGGACGAAGACCAGACGGACGGAATTCGCCGATGATCTTGCCGTCTTCAGTTTCATCAAGATATTCGAACTTGAACAATTCCTGCGTGACGATCACGTCGCCTTCCATCCCGATCACTTCGGTGATGTTGGTGGTGCGGCGTGAACCGTCTCGAAGACGTTTTACCTGCACGATAAGATCGACCGATTCCGCGATCTGGCGTGAGATGGCTTCCTTCGGTATCTTGATGTCGCCCATCAGGATCATGTTTTCCATACGGCCAAGACATTCGCGCGGGCTATTGGCGTGAAGCGTACACATCGAGCCATCATGGCCTGTGTTCATTGCCGCAAGCAGATCAAAGCATTCCGCGCCACGAATTTCGCCAAGAATGATCCGGTCAGGACGCATACGCAGGGCGTTCTTTACGAGATCGCCGATGGTAATTGCGCCTTGGCCTTCAAGGTTGGGCGGGCGCGTTTCCAGCGGTAGCCAATGCGGTTGCTGCAGGCGAAGTTCGGCAGCGTCTTCAATTGTCAGTACACGTTCGCCCGGATCGATCATTTTCGACAAGGCGTTAAGCATAGTCGTCTTGCCTGAACCCGTACCGCCCGAAATCACAACGTTCATCCGGCAAGCGCCAGCGATCTTGAGCGCCGTCGCCATCTTGTCCGACATCGAACCGAAATCACGCAACATGTCGATCGTGATCGGCTTTTCGGAAAACTTACGAATCGAGATTGCGGTACCGCGCAACGAAAGAGGCGGAACGATAACGTTGACGCGGCTGCCGTCTTTCAGACGGGCGTCGGCTAGCGGGGTTGTCTGGTCGACACGACGGCCGACCTGATTGACGATGCGCTGGGCGATCTGGAACAGGTGGCTTTCATCACGGAAGCGGATGGGGGCAAGCACAAGCTTGCCCTTCTTTTCAATGTACGTCTGCTCAGGCCCATTGACCATGATATCCGTAATGTCTGGATCGTTCAGCAGTTCTTCCAGCGGACCGAAACCCAAGAGTTCGTCGATAAGGACTTTTTCCAGCGCGAACTGTTCGCGCCGGTTAAGGGTAACTTTAAGCTCTGCCAGCACCTCCAGGATGATCGGTCGAAATTCTTCCGACAACTCTTCCTTGGTTAAAGTGGCCGCGGCTTCGGGGTCAACGCGCTCAAGCAGGCGCGGAAGAACCTGTTCCTTGATCTTGTGGACAGAGGCTTCAAAGCCTTCAGCCTGATAATTGCCCTCGCTGACACCATTTGCGCGATCAGCAAGACGGGTCAGCGCATCGGCTTTCAGCGTTGCGCCGCTAACAGGTGTGTCGGAAGGTTCAGAAGTTGGCAGCGGTGGAAACTGGTCCCCGCCCAGCGGAGGTGCGCCCGGCGCACCGGCTGACCCCATATCTCCGCCTTGCATGGGACGTGCAACTCCAAAGGAGAGGCGAGCCCCTCCGCCGGGATTGCCCGAAATCCCATTCTTTCGCCCGAAAGCGCTCATGCAATAAACCCCGGTACGCTGTTGGACGGTGAACAGGATGCAAGATCTTCCCGCATCAGCCACGCCATTGGTAAGGATTAACTACATGCAAAACCTTCAGAGATTCCTAACGCCGTTTTGGCTGAACCGTCCGAGATATTCCTTGCCGGACTTGTCCGGGATGCAATCGTATAATTAGCTCTGGAGGAGGCGTAGTGTTGCATCTAGGACAGATGCCAAGGCGCATTCGCGCAGGTTCTGGTCGCAGTTTTCGGGAACGAGCTTTTGAACAACAGTCAAAGTTCTGCGCTTGGCTTTGCGTTGCTGGCATTTGCCCTGCTTTCGGTCGGCGATGCTGTGGTGAAAAGTATGGCCGGGATGTGGCCGGGCACTGCAATTTCAGCATTGCGCTACCTTCTTGGCGCAATTGGTCTTGGCGTGGTGCTGTTTGCGCGTGAAGGGCGAGCGGGCTTTGCATATCCAAAATTTCGCTGGCAGATGTTGCGTGGCTTGAGTGTTTCTGTTGCTGCAGTCGGATTTTTCAGCGCGGTCCAACTGATGCCGATTGGAGAGGCTACAGCGATTTCGTTTACAAGTCCGATGATTACCGCGTTGTTGGCAGCGCTTATACTGAAGGAACCCTTGCGTCGGGAAACGTGGATTGCAAGTGTGCTGGCCTTTACGGGCGTCCTGATCATCTTGCGGCCGAATTTCGGACTTTTGGGTTGGGTGGCTTTGCTGCCGGTTCTGTCGGCAACTGGCATGGCATTTCTGATGATCGCCAATCGAAAGGTTGCCGGAACAGGGAGTGCATTGGCAATGCAGTTCAATGTTGCTTCGATTGGAACGCTTTTCCTGTTGTTTGCAACAATCGTCGGACACGTCAGCGGCTTATCGTTCTTTGCAGTTACTACGCCATCAGGAATGGTGCTGGCAAAGTGTGCCTTGATAGCAGTGACCGCAACAACCGCACACGCATGCTTGTTCATTGCGACTACACGCGCTGATGCAGGCGCGATTGCGCCGATGACTTATGTTCAGTTGCTGATGGCCGGAGTGTTCGGCTGGGTCTTGTTCGGTGAGCGGCCTGATGCGTTGGCCGTCCTTGGCTCAGTCGTGATTGTGGCAGCCGGACTGTACCTATGGAAGAGCGGCAAAGTGCCATCCGAGGTTGCTGCGACCGACTTGGTTGACGCGAGAAAACCCGACTGAACCTCTCGAATGAAATCTTATGCAATCGATTGTTGTTTTCAGATCGCGCTTGTGACACTATCCGATAACGGGTCAGCGAAGCCCGGTGGGAGAGCCTGCGCATGAGTGCCCAACGTCCGCATCTGCCGCTGTCGCGGATTCTTGAGATGAACCTCGGATTTCTGGGGCTCCAATTCAGTTTCGGATTGCAGCAGGGCAACATGGGGCCGATCTACAGTTATCTGGGGGCCGACGAATCGCAACTGCCAATGCTGCAACTGGCAGGGCCTATTACGGGCCTGCTGGTGCAGCCGATCATCGGGGCGTTAAGCGACCGAACGGACAGCAAATGGGGACGGCGCACGCCCTTTTTTCTGATTGGTGCCGTCTTGTGCACGTTCGGCCTGTTCTTCATGCCGCTGTCGAGTTCGATCCTTATGGCGATGTCGCTTTTGTGGATTCTCGATGCTGGCAACAACATCACAATGGAGCCTTATCGCGCTTACGTTTCCGACCGGCTTAACCCCGATCAACGCCAGGCCGGTTTCCTGTCACAAAGTGCGTTTACCGGGCTTGCGCAGATGCTGGCATTTCTTACGCCTTCGTTGCTGGTCGGTTTGGGAATGAATCAGGACTGGGTCGACAGTCATGGCATTCCTTACACCGTGCGTGTGGTCTTTATGGTTGGCGCGGTCCTGTCTCTATCCACAATTGTCTGGTCAGTACTGCGGGTTCCCGCATTGCCCCTGACGAATGAAGAACGCGAGCATATTGCCGCGCAGCCCAAAGGCGGGATGGCAACCTTCCGCGAGATTGGCAGCGCGATCGTCGCCATGCCTGTGGCGATGCGCAAACTTGGCCTGATGAGCTTGTTCCAATGGGCTGGCATGTCAGGCTATTGGACATATGCGGTCTATTCGATGAGCCGGACGGTTTACGGGACGAGCGACGTGCACAGCAGTGCATTCCGCAGCGCCGTGTTGACCAACGGGGAAATTGCTGCGTTCTACAACGCAATTGCTTTCATGACGGCATTTTCGATGGTGCCGCTGGCCAAGCGTATGGGGCCGGGACCGCTCCATGCAATGTGCTTGTTTGCAGGCGGTCTTGGCATGTTTGCATTGCCGAACATTTCGGACAAAGTTCTTCTGTTCCTTCCTGCAATTGGCATCGGCATGGCTTGGGGGAGCATCATGGGCAACCCCTATGCGATATTGAGCAACGCGATCCCACCCCAGCGAACTGGCGTTTACATGGGCATCTTCAATATGATGATCGTGATCCCGATGTTGCTGTTTGCCGTTGTCATGAGTCGCCTTGATCTGGGCTTCGTGGCGATCGGCTTTGATGCATACAAACAGGTTCTTGGCGGTGACCCGCGCAACATGTTGATGTTCTGTGGTGGTTGTCTGGTTCTTGCCGGCTTGTCGGTGTTGTGGGTGCGCGAGGGCAGGAACGGCGCCGTTCCGGCTCAGTTGTCACCAGCGTAGCAGTGCGAAAACGCGATTGCCCCTTATGATATTGTTTTGAGAGTATCTGATGTCCGAACTTCCTGTTGCGCTACAATCGATTGTTGAAGGCGTGACCTATCGATGGGCGCCCGTTCACTTTCCTGAAGTTCCGCGAATTCCGACAATCGCGGCTGGCGATGTGGTCCGGATATTCCAACATCTTGACTTGTGGGATTGCTGGCCCTTGGCGCATGAGGATGGGCGCACAGTGGAGCATTCCGGCAGGCAATGGTGGTTCTTTTTAAGTGCGCCAGTGCTCCCCGATCCGGTGGATCGACATGCACATGCACGGATACGTTTGCTATCGTTTGGCAGTGATGGCTGGCGGGATCATGGCAACGCTTTCCCTGATGGTTTGACGCCAGGAAGCCGCGAATGGGCCGGGTCGGCGGTATTGATGGACGACGGCCATACCGTGCAGCATTTCATAACGGTGGCAGGCAGGCGTGATGAAACTGCGCTGACGTTCGAGCAGCGATTGTTTGTTGTAGCGGGTACCTTGCGCGATAACGGGCCGGGTGATTGGGACAACCTTCGCGAGATTTGCGTGGCAGACGGTGTGCGTTACCTGCTTGATCGGCAAGACAACGGTGCGCCTGGCCAAATCAAAGGGTTTCGTGACCCAGCCTGGCTGCGCGATCCCGAGACAGGCAAGGCCCATATCCTGTTTACGGGCACCGCGGCTTGGTCCGATCACACGCACAACGGCAACATCGGTATTGCAACGCTGGAAGACGGCGAATGGGTGCTGGGCGATCCGGTTGTAGAGGCCGTTGGCATCAACAACGAATTGGAACGGCCCCATGTGGTGGTTCGTGATGGCAGCTATTATCTGTTTTGGTCAACACAGCGGCATGTTTTTGCGCCAGACGCCGTTGCGGGCCCTAATGGACTTTATGGCGTAGTAGGCGATACGATGACAGGCCCTTGGCGGCCTATCAATGGTTCTGGGCTGGTTGCAGCCAATCCTGATGCCGAACCCACACAAAGCTATAGCTGGTGGGTTACGGGAGAAGGCGAAGTTTGGAGCTTCGTTGACTACTTCGCGATGGAAGGTCACACCACGGCGGATCACCCTGAATTGCTGCGTACCAACTTTGGCGGAACCCCTGCACCTCGCTTCTCGTTACGGTTTAACGGGGACGCGGTGACTGTCCTGTAGATCAGGCGCTTTCGCGAATGATAAGCTGCGGTGTCATAACAGTGGAAGGGACATCCTCGCCTGCCATGCGGCGCTGCAAGGCATCAACCATAGCGCGTGCCCCCGCAGCGATATCCTGCCGTACGGTAGTCAATTGTGGCACCATACGCTCTGCCAAAGGCAGATCATCGAAACCGGTAACTGCAATCTGATCGGGTACCGACCGACCGCGTTCATGCAGCATGCGGATTGTTGTCATGGCAATGATATCGGACGCGCAGACGATTCCGTCGACCGAATTGCCGAGATCATCAAGGTGTGTTGCAATTTGGCTGGCCATTTCGTCACTGGCCAAATGCGTCGGAAAGGCACGCATCGGCAGACTGTTCGCATTGGCGACAGCTTGCGCCCCGGTCAGACGCTCAGCGATTTCCGGACCATTCGTATCGCCAAAGAATGCAAGATTTTTAGCGCCGCGTTCAACCAGGCGTTGAGCGGCCAGATGGCCGCCCGCAGCGTTATCGACGCCAACAGTGCATTGCATCTGGCCTTTGCGATGGCTGCCCCAGATAACGAGCGGACGATATTGCCCCGCGACACGTTCAATTACATCGGTCTGATTCGATTGGCCAATGACCAACGCTCCATCAAGCATGCCGGAATCGACGATGCGATCGAGCCATTCGCCATCACCGGGGATCACGCGTGAGAGCATCAGATCATAACCGCTTTCGGTCAATTCATCAGCGAGATAGCCGAACAAGGTCATAAAGAACGGGTCAGAGATATGCTGGCGCCGTTCGTGCCCTAACGGAATGACGACGCCGATAACGCCGGTTTTTTGTGTACGCAGCCTGCGTGCCATCTGGTTGGGCCTGAAACCATGTTCGCGCGCCAAAGCCTGGATGCGTTCGCGAGTTTCTTTGTTGACCAGATCTTTACCGGCAAGGGCACGCGAAACAGTGCCCGCTGAGACGCCGGCCATGCGGGCGAGTTCAGCAATGTTACGGATTTTCAAGCCACTTGGTCCAGTCGTCATTTTACGGTCAGAAAGGTTCGGTGTTGCTAACAACAGATCGGTCGCGTTTTGCCAATGGTTGCGCTGACATATCTGGTTGCCTCCGATTTACCGTTATCTGATTGATACGCATAATAAATGTCAACCGTGTTTGCGGTCTGTCAGCTACGTGTTTGACGCAGTCAGGCTAATAAAGCGTTTAGTACGGCGCACAAAGCGGACTTGGCAAGGAGGTAAACGCTTCTGCCTTTGTCCCGACCAACATGCAAAGGCCCCCGACACTGACCTTCAGGCCAATGCCGGGGGTGGAGGGTTTGCTGATTGAAAGGTTAGAAGCTGTAACGCAATGATGCAGAGATCGTACGCCCGGTGATCGAGCGGCCGATCGAAGTGTCATAAGCGCCGTTGCCGTCGGTATCGAACAACCGGCTTTCGTCGCCTTCGGTGAAGCCCGTCGTGTCGAACAGATTGTTTGCGTTCACCGCAAGGGTCATCCTGTCGGTCACGTCAAAGCTGACATACGCTGTCACGACATTGAAGGCTGGTTGTACGAAGCGGTTTTCGAAGTCGACGAAGGTTTCCGACGTTCCGTTGACGGCTGCACCCAAAGTAAGCCGGTCAATGAACGTGTATGACGCACCGATGTTGTAGATCCAGTCCGCTTGACGACGCGGGACAAGACCAGAGCGGGCAGGAACCGAGAAGTCGGTTACGTTGCGTGCATTTGTCCAGGTGGCGTTGCCGAACAGGTTGAAGTTGCCCGTGCGCCAGTTGGCTTCCATCTCAACACCATCTGCCTTGACGATGTTGCCGGTTGCCTGATTGTTGGTGATTGAGAAATTGCGCAGGTTTGCCTCACCGTGGAAGTAGGTGAGATAGAGTTCGAGCCGGCCCGGGATCGAGTCCATCGATTCACGCCACTTAAGACCTGCTTCAAACTGCTTTGTCGTGTTGCGCAGCAAGCCTGGCTGGGTGATCTGGCCTCCGCTGAATGCGCCGAACTGACGGTCGAAGTTCCACGTCAGGCCTTTGCTGTAACGCGCAAAAAGGGCCAGATCGCCGGTTGCGCGATAGTTTGCACCGATCGAATATGCAGTACCTGACAGCGCGCCGCCAATGTTACCCCGCGTCGCGGGATCACTGATAGGAACGCCGGTTTCTGCAGGGCCGATTGTCCCGTCGCGGTTCACGTCGACATTGCGGGCAGAGTTGAACTGGGCAAAGCCGTCATAACGCATCGTTTCACGACGCAAGCTGCCATCAAGGCTGAGGTCACCGAAGGTGGCGTTAAGGCCGCCGTATACCGCATCAACCTTGGCGGTCATGTCCCACAGGATGTTGCAGCATGCACCGAATGCGCCGTTATAAGTGTAGACGCCGGCTTCGGTCACGCCGGGAACGTTGATGATCGACGGGTTATCTTCTGTCGAGGTTAGAAGACGGCCCCAGTGCCAACGCTGTTCAAAATTCTGGCTCATCACGAAATAGCCAGCCGTTGCGACGATTTCGCCCCCTTCCAGAGCAAACGATTTGGTTACTCGCAAGTCATTGGCAAAGTTACCCATGTCGTTCAGTTCGGTATCGAACAGCGCGATTTCGGTGATCAGGTTGTTGCCCGTCAATCCGGTAAGCGAGGCGTTGGTCACTGCTTGTCCAGCGTTCGGTCCGTTAAAGAAACTGGCCGAAGTACCGCCTACACGAGCAAGCGTATTGGTGGCGGTGTCCACAGCATGCGTGAACGGTGCAATAAAGCGGCCACTGAAATCAGTGTAACGCATCTTGTTGCTGATAGTCAGGCCTTCAGCAGGTTCGAATTCGAACTCGCCGCCGAACGACCGGCCCTTGGTGTGAATGCCCTGGCGCAGATCGGTTGAGATCAGGTTGCCTGAACCGTCAAGGACCGGGAAGCCGATGAGATTTCCACCATGCAGG
>JADYXV010000243.1 GCA_020853995.1 Novosphingobium sp. | reverse complement strand
GTCAATCTTTGTCGATGACATGCGCCGCAACAATGTCGCGTTGGCCGGGCCTGACATCAATCATTCTGTTGCCGAATTCACGGTTGAGCGCACGCATGATGGTTATGCCGTGCGCTATGCCTTGGCGGGCCTTCGCAACGTTGGCGAAAAGGCGATGGAACAGATCGTCGAGGAACGCGAAACCAAGGGCGCATTTGCCTCACTTGATGATTTGTTCCGGCGAATCCCGGCAGGATCAATGAACCGGCGGCAGTTGGAAGCACTGGCCGCAGGCGGCGCGCTTGATTGCCTTGAGCCCAATCGCGCTCAAGTGATCGCCAACGCCGAACTGCTGATGGCGGTGGCTGATGAGGCCTCGCGCTCGCGTACATCGGGACAGGGCGGTCTGTTCGGAGGTGACGATCACGCTGTGCCCGCCACGCGCCTTGCTGATGTAAAGCCGTGGTCACGTTCGGATCAAATGACGGCTGAGCGAGAGAACTTCGGCTTCTATTTCGCTGCCCATCCGGTCGAGGAATACCGTGCCGTTGCCTCGGCCAATGGCGCGCGCACCTTCGGCAGCTTGATCGGCGGAACCGGAGAGGCGGCAGGTCGCTCCGCCGCTGTCATGGCTGCGTTGGTCGAGAACGTGCAGAAGCGCAAGACGAAGAAGGGCAAGGACTTCGTCATGGCCGATTTTTCGGACAGTTCGGGCCTGTTTTCGGCCTCTTGCTTTGAAGAAAGCTTAGTGGAGCCGTTTCAGCAATGGGCCAAGGAAGGCACATGTGTCTTGCTAAACGTCGAACTGGATCGGCCCAACCCGGACGAAGCTCCGCGCGTAACGGTCCGTGGAGCGCGTCCTTTGGCGTCAGTGACCAGTGCATCGCGGATGCAATTGAAGCTTGACGTTGCACGGCCTGAAGCCATCGCAGAGCTCGCCTTGCTTTTACCGCGCGACAACGAGGCAAAGGGCGAAGTGCTGGCAAGGTTAAAGACCGGCGGTCCGCGTGAGCCACTTGTCCGGCTCGGCAACAATTTTAAACTTGATAGCGATTTAATCGAACGATTGATTCCTATAGAAGGTCTTGCCAATGTGGCACTAACCGCAAGGCCGGAAAGGTATCTGCGGCTGGTCGAATAACAAAAAGCTGGAGAGAGATGTGATGCAGCAGCTGGGCGCGATGCAAGATTGGAAGCTGCGGGTAACGCATTTGATTGATCACGCTGCGCGCGAACATGGCACGCGCGAGATTGTCAGCCGCTGGGCCGACGGATCGGAGACCCGCACGACCTGGGCGGGTGTTCGCCACGACGCCTTACGCATGACGCAGGCATTGCGCCGTCTCGGCATCCAGCGTGGTGACCGGATTGCAACACTGGCGATGAATCATTCGCGCCATCTTGTTTCGTGGTATGGTGCTGTCGGTGCCGGTGGCATACTCCACACGATCAATCCGCGTCTGTTTGATGACCAGCTTGATTACATCGTGAATCATGCAGAAGACCGCGTGATGCTGTTCGACAAGGTCTGGGCCCCCATCGTCGAACGCATGAAACCACGCTGGCCAACGATTGAACATTACATCTGTTTCGACAGCAGCGAGCCTGCCATCCATTTTGAAGAGTGGATCGGGCCGGAAGATGGCCAGACAGAATGGTCTGACGGTGATGAACGCGATGCCTGTATGCTTTGCTACACCAGCGGCACCACCGGCAACCCGAAGGGCGTGATTTACGAACACCGTTCGACCATGCTGCACGCGTTAAGCGCCATCAGCCCGCCGGTGTTCGGAATGGATTGCCGCTCTGTCATGCTGCCGATCGTACCGATGTTCCATGCAGCCAGTTGGGGGCTGCCGTGGGCTGGTGCTGCCGCTGGGGCGAAGTTTGTCTATTCCGCTGTCAATGATGGCGCGGTCCTGTGCGGTCTCATCGAACGCGAAAAAGTTACCTGTTCAGCAGGTGTTCCAACCGTCTGGCTCGCCCTGTTCCAGCATATTGACAGCAATGGTGGCCATTGGCCGCCAAGCCTTCAGACTGTCGTGTGCGGAGGATCGGCCATGCCTCGCGCCATGATCGAGCGCCTGATGCGCCAAGGCATACGGGTCGCCCATGCCTGGGGCATGACCGAAACCTCACCTATTGGCACCACCGGTGCTGAAACATGGAACTGGGATGAGCTGACATTTGACGAGCAAGTGACGGTCAAAGCGATGCAGGGCCGACCGCCGTTTGGCGTTGAAATCCGTTGTGTTGATTTAGATGACCCGAACAAAGTCCTACCGCGCGACGGCACGACTGCGGGAGCCTTGCAGGTTCGTGGACCTTGGGTGGTGAAGCGCTACTTCAAGGCGGAAGAAGATGCGGTGAATGCCGGCCAGTGGTTCGATACGGGCGATGTCGGTTTGATTTACCCCGACGGCACATTGCAACTGACGGACAGAACAAAGGATGTGATCAAGTCCGGCGGTGAATGGATCAGTTCGGTTGAACTGGAAAATGCAGCGATTGGCCATCCCGCCGTATCCGAAGCTGCCGCAATCGGCGTGTTTCATCCAAAGTGGGACGAGCGGCCATTGCTGGTTGTGGTGAAAAAGCCCGGCGTCGACGTTTCCCAGGATGATATCCGCGAATTTCTGACGAGCCACGTCGCCAAGTGGTGGGTTCCTGATGCCGTCGCATTCGTGGACCAGATACCCCACACAGGAACCGGCAAGATCAGCAAGAAAGATTTGCGGCAACAGTTTTCTTCGTACGTGTGGGCTGATTCAGCATAACGCCACCAAAAAATTGCTATGCACTTTAGTCGGGCGCTGACCTGTCGGCATAAAATGCTGTCGTGATGGCGGGGAAAGGGTCAGCATGCGTGATGAAAATTCCTCCATCGGACAGAAAAGCTTGGTGAACTTTTGTTAGCCATCATTTCGGAAGTAATCCAACCTGTCTAAAATTTCAGTCCGTACTGTTATTTCGGAACGATTTCCGACCTTGCCGGTTGAGATCAGCAAACTTTGTTTCAGCGTCGGACGCAAAATGGTTCGACTTTTGATGGAATTTGCGTAATTTGGGCCTCACGCTGGCTGGGTGAAGGTGCACAGGTACTCCCTAAAATTTCATGCCATGAGATATTGGCTTGTATGAACAGGGCTTCGGTACGTTGGTGAAGTGTCTTTCACACAAGCCCGGTGTCTTGTGTGTGGGACTCTGCCTTATGGTAACTAAAGTTATGTTCACAGATGCCGATCTGGATGGCTCCGATCTGACGGATAAGCAGGTCGAAGTCCTTCAATTTGTTTGTGATCGTCGTACGAACAAAGAGATTGCCTTGATGCTTGGTATCTCTCCATCTGCCGTAGAGCAGCGTTTGCAGTCTGTGCGCCGCAAATTCGGTGTTCATAGTCGGGCTGACCTTGCGAGGGCTTATGAAAAGTTCCGAATAAACTCTGTGAACCTGACAGGTGCAGAATATCAGGTAGAATCCTCCATTCCCGATGGTCACACTTTGGGCGGTTTCAAGGAAGAAGGAGCGGACATCCAGGCTGTCGACATTGGGTCAGGCAGCAGTTCGCCAGTACCGAATAACGCGTGGGGCAACAAACCGGCTATCAGTTCGCCTTTGCTTGAGGCTGTCGATCGCACAGCAGGCGTAGCGGGTAGAATTGCAGCAATTACAACAGCAGCCGCTTCTATTGCGCTGCTTGTCATTTTGATTGCGAAGGTTGCTCCGGCGCTTACTTAACGGCTGGTGAGATCAACGCATTTAATCCTAGCAGCTTGTCGCACAAATTCATAAGGTGGCGTTAGAAATCATGATTGGTAATGCAAGTGAAGAATTGCTTTTGTTCTCAGCATTTGCATCTCTTTTATGCATGGTCATAGCGTTGGTTGCAGTTTTTTTTGGCCGCGGCGATGAAAAGATATTAGGGACCACGGCAGCAGTTTTTGCTTTAATACAAGCAGCATGTATTGCGATCTTTGAACTCAATAATGATGGTGTCCGGTTGGCGGAAGTTGTCTTCTGTACCATCGAACTGACCATTTCAGGCACTATAGCGCTAATGACCATGCGCCTGTGGCCTTTGTTTGTTGCGGCGATTTTTCTTGTAAAATCGGTTGCAGCATTCGCTGCATTTGCAGGATCTGAAGTGGGAGTATTCGCGTACCAGGAGGTACAGATTACCTTGAGGGTTCTTGTTGCGTTGATTGTGTTGTGGGCAATTTTTCCCGGAAAATGGTTTCCCCGCCAAATGGCGCCGAATTCTCCTCGTCCGCTGTGATGGACGACAAGCTTTGTATTTTTTGACAAGGGGTTGAGTTGATATGTCGGCATCCACTGATGTTTTAGATGTTCCTCGCCTGCGACAAGTGTGGGCGCAACTTGGCGAATTGATCAATGCTGCCGAGACGAACTCTCGTGACAGCGATCAGCCCTATATCAGACTGCAGAAGGCAACATCACATCAGGCGTCGTCAAGTGATGAAGCGGCCCTTTTGCTCGCAAAAGAGATTTATCGTTTTCGCCGCAAGCGGAACGAGTTTTTTGCGAGCACGCTGTTTGCCGATCCTAGCTGGGACATTCTGCTGGAACTCTATGTGCTCCGCCGGGAGGGCCGCAAGTCAAGTGTAAAGAGTGTCTGCATCGCTTCGGGCGTTCCGCCGACTACAGCGCTGAGATGGATCGGCATGTTGGTCAAAGAAGGATTGCTTGAGCGCAATAACGATCAGGTTGATCAGCGGGTTCGCTGGATTACGCTGAGCGACTCCGGCTTTGAAGCCATGCACAAACTGTTGCTTTCTGGCGTGACACCTGCGTCGAACTCTTCTGACGATAGCTTCCAATCGTCACCGGCGCTTTACGCATCACTGGCAGCCCGGTGAGGAGCATGCAGTCGGAAGAAAGTGCAACTATGTTGCCCAAGCGGCTGAAACAAGACTGTACGACCGGCTTGCCTCCAGTCATTGCAGTTCGGACTGGATGGGTTCCTCGCGATCCGGTTCGCTCTGTCGAGGGAGTGATCTTGGCCGTGCTTTTTCTTGCGAGCTTGTGTCTTGCCGCTTTGGCTTGGCTCTAGAGCGCCGTGTCGGATTGCCCGTTATCGCTCAAGCAATCTTGGCATTAGTTCTACAAAGTTGCAGGGCCGATTGCGGCTGTCGAGCTGTTCGGCAAGGATTCCATCCCAACCGTCTTTCACCGCTCCGTTTGATCCCGGCAGGGCGAAAATGTACGTGCCGCGTGCCACAACAGCACAGGCCCGCGATTGTATCGTACTTGTCCCGATGGTCTTGTAGCTGATCCAGCGGAACAGTTCACCAAACCCCGGTATGTCGCGGGTTTTTACGCGTTCAAGCGCTTCGGGCGTTACATCACGGCCCGTCAGACCCGTGCCGCCAGTGATGATCACCGTGTCGACGGTGCGATCATCGATCCAGTTGTTCAGCCGATCGGCAATGCGGTCCGCGTCGTCTTTTTCAATCGCTCGTGCAGCCAGTTTGTGTCCGGCAGTTCTGATCCGTTCGGCCAGAATGTCGCCCGAAGTATCATCCGCCGAAGTCCGGGTGTCAGACACTGTGAGCAATGCGATGTTGATCGGCTTGAATGTGCGCGAGGAATCAATTGCCACGCGATGCAATCCTGATCTGGTCCGGCCTTACATTTCCTGCCCCGTCCAGACCGGGAAATTTGGGCCACATACCTTGCACAAGGCCGAGGCGGCTTTCGGAAGGGCCACCTGCCTGTCGCTCGTACATCCAGTAATTGCGCATGACGATCGACACGTATCCGCGCGTTTCCCAATAGGGAATCGATTCCATCCACAGCAATGGATCGCTGCCACCACGAATTTCGGTATTCCAGCGTGATACCGGAAGCGGGCCTGCATTATAGGCTGCCATCACTTTGGGCAGAAGGCCTTGCGTTGCTTCGGAACTGTGCAATTGCTGAAGATATTGTTGTCCAAATGCCAGGTTCACGTCGGGCAAATCAAGCTGGCTGTCGCGACCGGCCATCATCGGCTCCACCCGCGCCATATCGCGTGCCGTGCCCGGACGCAGTTGCATCAAGCCCTTGGCGCCGGCGGGGCTGGTGACCGATGTACGGAAGTTGGATTCTTGCAACGAATGCGCAAACAACAGAGCAGGATCGACTTTCCAACCTGTTGCAGGCACCCACTTTGGCGCTGGAAAACGCGCTGATTCATCAGGGCGGGCTCCGGACGGCGCGTTATATGCCATCCATAACTGGGTTGATGGCAGGCCGAGGTCGCGCGCCAAACGGGAAAGCGGGGCATATTGGCGGGGATCACCAATCCGGGCCTGATGGCGCAAAACTTCGTCTGCCAGTCCATCCTTGCCAATCTCGGCGAGTTGCACAGCTGTCCGGATATTGGCGACGCTTCGAAGGTTTTGCCAATCGGATGACGAGAAATCCGCTGTGGCTGTAGGGTTGTTTTCGCGCATCCCCAAGGCTTCCTGCGCCATCATGCCATACAGCGTTTCGCCGGCACGGGCAGCAGAACGCAGCGATGCCGCCACCATTTCGGGCTTTCTGCAGCGCATGGCTGAACGTCCAGCCCAATAGTGCGCTGCCGCCGTCAGTTCGTCATTGTGCGAAGTTGACGCAGATTTGGTGAAGGCATCTGCAGCGGCCAGGCAATCGCCCAGACGCCAGCTTGCCAATCCGGCAGTCCAATAAGCTTCGGCAACCCACGGACCACTTCCTTCAACAGCGGTCAAAGCAATTGCGCGGGCAGTGGCATCGTCGTTTTCGATATAAAAAGCCCAGCCCACTTTCTGCCGCCACTCTGCACGGGCTTCTGAAGATAGTGTTGAATCCACCCCGTCCAGCAACAGACGTGCGCCGACCGCGTCATCCATTTTGATCCGGTCAACAATCGCGGCTGCCACGCTCTCCGGCATGGTTCCATCAGCGATCGAGCGTGGGCGGATCCGCTTTGATACCGTCGGCAGTGAAACGAAACGTTGCGCTTGAGGCAGTTCGGGAATCGCCAGAGCGCCACGTTTCAGTGCGAGTCTGCCTAACTGTTCAGCCCAAGGTAGGGTGGGGGCCGCGTTCAATACATCGGTGATCGGCACCAGTTCCGCTTTGGGAGAGGTTGCCGCCAGAATGTATTGGGCGCGCGCTACAGCATGAAGCGGGCCATCTTCACGCTGGGTGAATAGTGTCTGGACTTGTGCCCAATCGGCTTTCTCGATCGCGCTAAACAGCGTCTTGTAATACGAACGGTCGTCCTGGCTCAGCAGTGATGGTACGGCCGTGCGATCAGCGCGGCCACGGAAATAGTCGACCGCCGCGCTATTGGCGAAAGCAGGTACGCTGGCCAACGACGCAACCGAGGTCGCCAGCGTCAGAAGCTTGCATCGTGCAGCGCGAGCCATTTTCACTATGGTTACGTTCCCGTCCAATCGAGCCACCGGCCCCAGAACCCTGCTTTCAAAGCCGGGCGTGCCAGCATGGCATCCAGATCCCATGCCGACATCGCGGCAAGCTGTGAAGACTCTTGATTAATTGCGCGTAAACTGTGAGCCAAATTCGTTGGGTCGTGTCCAAGAAGCGCTGAAACGCCTGTCGCGCCTAAAATGAGGAGCCGTTTGGGAGCGGCGAGGGTGATGTGATGCAACAAAACCTCGCCCAAACCCGTCGCACGCAGTGCCGCCCAATCCGGCATGGGAATATGTGCGGGCAAGGCCGAGGCGAGATATGCCTCGGCGCGCAAGATGCCCATTGCTGATAGCATCGCGTCAAGCAGACGGCCCGCACGACCGCTCAACAGGCTATCCCCATCATCGGCTGAAGGCATTGGCACCAGGATCATCAATTCTGCTTGTACCTGTCCGGCCGGTGCCAAGCGGCGCAAACCTTGGGGGGCAAGCGGCCCTTCGGTCAGCCACCACGCGTTGAATGCCTCAAGCGTCTGCGGCCAGCCTGAACGATCACTCACCACAGGCGCCGGCGGCGAATCGCGTTCGGCCACCAGTTCCCGCAAGGGCTTCATAGGGGCAGGGGCGGCAGGATCAGGTTGGCGATGGTTTTGCGCCAACCAGTCTTGCGGGTCATCCACGAATGTCCCGTCCACCCCGGCATCACGCCACCAGTCCAGCGCTGCCGTAAGGGCTTCGCTCCAGTTTGCGTGTTTTACCTCAGCCGTGTCGGGCAAGCTGTCCATCCTCCTAGTCCAATTTGCGGTCTTGACCTTCACGGTGGCCTCTTTCAAGGCATAAATCGAATTCGAATGCGCAAATAATCGGGAGTATGTGGGCATGAGCGAACGGGAATCGATGCCTTATGACGTGGTCATCGTGGGTGGCGGGCCAGCCGGCCTTGCCGCTTCGATCCGGTTGAAACAGGCCAATCCGGAGATCGCGGTTTGTGTTCTGGAAAAGGGCTCGGAAATCGGCGCACATATTCTTTCGGGCGCGGTGGTTGATCCCAAGGCTCTGGATGAACTGCTGCCTGACTGGCGAGAACAAGGCTGCCCGATGGCTGAAACGCCGGTTACGGATAACTGGCACTGGGTTCTGTCCAAAACGGGCAAGGTCAGCATTCCGCACTGGCCGATGCCTCCCTTCATGTCGAACGATGGAAATTACACCGGCAGCCTTGGCAATCTGTGTCGTTGGCTTTCTGAACAGGCGATGGAACTGGGTGTCGAAATCTTCCCCGGCTTTGCCGCTGCCGAAGTGCTGTTTGATGAAAACGGCGCTGTCATGGGCGTCGCCACAGGTGACATGGGCGTGGCCAAAGATGGCTCGCACAAGGGGGATTACCAGCCCGGCATGGAACTCCACGCCAAGTACACCCTTTTTGCCGAAGGCGCACGAGGTCATCTGACCAAGCGGCTGAAGGCGCACTTTGATCTTGAGCGTGATTGCGAACCGCAAGTCTATGGCATCGGCATCAAGGAATTGTGGGACATTGATCCTGAAAAGCACGTTCCGGGCCGCGTACTTCACACCCAAGGCTGGCCGCTGTCTGAATCAGATTCATGGGGCGGTGGTTTCCTTTACCATCAGTCGAACAACCAGGTGGCTTTGGGCTTTGTCACCGCGCTCGATTACGCCAACCCTTACGTCTATCCGTTTGAGGAATTCCAGCGCTGGAAACAGCATCCCGCCATCCGCGAAATTCTCGAAGGTGGTCGCCGGGTATCCTACGGCGCGCGTGCGATCAATGAAGGTGGCTGGCAGTCGGTGCCGCGTCTTTCGTTCCCCGGTGGCGCGCTGATCGGCTGCTCGGCAGGCTTCGTCAACGTGCCTCGCATCAAGGGCAGCCACACCGCGATGAAAAGCGGGATGCTTGCGGCAGATTCAATCGTCGCAGCAATGGCTGCTGGCCGCGAAAAGGATGACATGGTCGAATACGACACTGCCGTCCGTGAAAGCTGGATCGCCACCGAACTCAAGAAAGTGCAGAACGCCCAGCCATTGGTCGCCAAATTTGGCGGCGAACTGGGCACTGTTCTGGCAGGCGCTGATATGTGGCTGCGCACAATCGGCGGTTTCGGCATCTGGAAACCGATGAAGCATCACAAGGACGCCGAGGCTACGCAGCGCGCCGATTTGTACAAGCCCATCGTCTACCCCAAGCCTGACGGCACGATCACGTTCGATCGCCTCACCAGCGTGGCGTTCTCCTATACCAACCATGAGGAGGACCAGCCCTGCCACCTCGTGCTCAAAGACCCGACGGTGCCCACGCGCATCAACCTGCCGATCTACGCAGGCCCCGAAGCGCGCTATTGCCCCGCAGGCGTATATGAATACATCGGTGTGGAAGAAGGCAATCCGCGTTTGCAGATTAACGCCCAGAACTGCGTCCACTGCAAAACCTGCGACATCAAGGACATGACCCAGAACATCGAATGGGTTACACCCGAAGGTGGCGGCGGACCAAACTATCCCAATATGTAACGACAATTCCTTCCCGCAACGGGAAGGGGAGGAATAGTGCGCGAAACAGCCTATGCGAAAATCAACCTTGCGCTGCACGTACGGCAGCGCCGGGACGATGGCTATCACGAGTTGGAAACGCTGTTTGCGTTTGTGGATGCGGGCGATGAATTGTCCGCATCGACAGCCTCTCGCGATGAACTGCTTGTAACGGGTGAATTTGGCGGCGTGCTGGACGATCCGTTCGGCAATATCGTTGCCAAGGCTTTGGCGGGTTTGCCGCATGGGACCGGTTGGTCCGTGATACTCGAAAAGAACCTGCCCGTCGCAGCAGGTCTGGGCGGCGGCTCTGCCGATGCTGGCGCCATTTTCCGTATGGTTGAGCGTGCCTTTGGCTTGCCTGATGACTGGCGCGAAAAGGCCGCAAAGCTGGGCGCTGATGTACCTGCATGCATTGAAAGCCGCGCCTGCATCGGGCTTGGCACCGGTACCGAGCTTGCTCCTGTCCTGAACGATCTGGCAGGCAGCCCGGTCCTGCTGGTCAACCCGCGCATCCCGCTCGCCACTGGTCCTGTGTTCAAAGGCTGGGATGGCGTCGATCGCGGGCCTTTGCGCGGCGAAACCTTGCGCGAAATGGCGCTTGTGGGGCGCAACGATCTTGAGGCCCCGGCGCGGGATCTGGTCCCGCAGATTGCCGACGTGATTGCCGCTTTGCGCAACACAGGTCCCTGGATTGCGCGCATGTCCGGATCGGGCGCAACATGTTTTGCGCTTTACGATACGCCCGAACAGCGCGATGCTGCAAAGTTCGCCATGCCCCCCGAATGGTGGACCCTGGCAGGAGCGCTACGATGAGCGAGGCTTACCGTCTGGTCGGAACCCCACGCTTTGGCGGCATACTTGTCGTCTCGGATCACGCCTCGAACCGTGTGCCCGATGACATTGATCTCGGCATCTCACCCGATCTGCTCGATCAGCACATTGCGGTAGATATCGGCGTTGGCGCCATCGGTGAGATTATGGCCCGGCGGCCTGGCATTGTTGCATTTCAAGGCAATGTCAGCCGTCTGGTCTGCGATTTCAACCGCGATGAGCATTTGCCCACTGTAGTGCCCGATACCAGCGATGGCCATGCCATTCCCGGCAACAGGCTTGATCCCGCAGGCTACGAAGCACGCCTTGCCCGCTTCTACCGGCCCTATCACACTGCGCTTGAAAACCTGCTGGCCTCCACTCCGCAGGCGCTTATCCTGTCACTGCACAGCTTCACCCCGTGCCTTGCTTCCAGTGATGAACCCCGCCCTTGGCATGTCGGCGTCCTGTATAACGAGGACGACCGCTCCGCCCGCATCGCAATTCCCATGCTCGCCGCCGAAGGATTGAATGTCGGCGACCAGTTGCCTTATTCCGGCAAACTGCTCAACGCTACGATGAACCGGCACGCCGAGGCCGAAGGCCGTCCCTATCTTGGCATCGAACTTCGCCAGGACCTCATCGACACGGCAGAGCGCCAAGCCATATGGGCCGAGCGGCTTGCCCGGATCGCAAATCAGGTTGCGGTTGAAATTACCTAGTGTTTCTGGGCTTTTTACCAACTGACATGAAGGTAATTTATCCTTCGACGGACGGGCTTGACTGGGTTAGTTGCAGTGCGATTCGCCAAAAAGACTAATCTCTGATCCGGAGCCTGCGCATGCCTGCCTATCGTTCACGCACCACTACCCATGGCCGTAACATGGCGGGCGCACGCGGGTTGTGGCGGGCCACCGGGATGAAGGATTCAGATTTCGGCAAGCCCATCATCGCCGTCGTCAACAGCTTCACCCAGTTCGTCCCCGGCCATGTCCACCTTAAGGACCTTGGCCAGATGGTCGCGCGCGAACTCGAGGCGGCGGGCGGCGTAGCCAAGGAATTCAACACGATCGCGGTCGACGATGGCATCGCGATGGGCCATGACGGTATGCTCTATTCGCTACCCAGCCGCGATCTGATCGCCGATAGCGTGGAATATCTGGTCAATGCCCATTGCGCCGATGCGATGGTCTGCATCTCCAACTGCGACAAGATCACTCCGGGCATGCTGATGGCAGCTCTGCGCATCAACATTCCCGTCGTATTCGTGTCTGGCGGGCCGATGGAAGCGGGGAAGGTCGTCCTGAACGGCAAGGAAGTGGCGCTTGATCTAGTTGACGCCATGGTTGCTGCGGCAGACGAAAAGTATTCCGATGCCGAAGTCGAGGCTATCGAGCGTTCGGCTTGCCCGACTTGCGGTTCGTGTTCCGGCATGTTCACCGCCAATTCGATGAACTGCCTCACCGAAGCACTGGGGCTGTCGCTGCCGGGCAATGGCTCGACGCTGGCAACTCATGCTGATCGCAAGCGCCTGTTCCTCGAAGCCGGCCGTCTCGTTGTCGATCTGTGCAAGCGCTATTACGAACAGGACGATGAAAGTGCTCTGCCACGCACCATCGCGGGCTTTGAAGCGTTTGAAAATGCGGTCAGCCTCGATATCGCGATGGGTGGCTCCACCAACACCGTTCTGCATCTGCTTGCTGCTGCCCATGAAGCGGGCGTTGATTTCACAATGGCCGATATCGACCGGTTGAGCCGCCGTGTGCCGTGTCTGTCAAAGGTTGCTCCGGCGAAGTCCGATGTCCACATGGAAGATGTCCACCGCGCGGGTGGCATCTATGCCATCCTTGGCGAACTGGACCGTGCCGGTTTGCTGCATACGCATCTGCCAACCGTCCACAGCCGCACGATGGCCGATGCGCTCGACTTATGGGATATCAAGCGCACGACTGCTCCTTCCGTGCAGGAATTTTTCCGCGCAGCCCCAGGCGGCGTACCCACCCAGGTCGCTTTTTCACAGGACCGTCGCTGGAAAGAACTCGACCTTGATCGTGAGAACGGCGTGATCCGTTCAGCAGACCACGCTTTCAGCAAGGATGGCGGATTGGCTGTATTGTTCGGTAACATCGCGCGCGATGGTTGCATCGTCAAAACCGCTGGCGTTGATGACAGTATCCTCAAATTCACCGGCCCTGCCAAGATCTATGAAAGCCAGGATGCCGCAGTTACTGCCATTCTGACGGGTCAGGTCGTTGCCGGTGATGTGGTCGTCATCCGCTACGAAGGGCCGAAGGGCGGTCCGGGGATGCAGGAAATGCTTTACCCCACCAGTTATCTAAAATCCAAAGGCTTGGGTGCGGCTTGCGCCTTGCTGACGGACGGACGTTTTTCGGGCGGTACTTCGGGCCTGTCGATCGGCCACGCTTCGCCCGAAGCGGCAGAGGGTGGCGAAATCGGCTTGGTTGAAGCAGGTGACATGATCGAAATCGACATCCCCAACCGCACGATCCATTTGGCCGTGTCGGACGAAGTGCTCACCGCACGTCGCGCTGCGCAAGAGGCACATGGCTGGAAGCCCGCCAAGGAACGTCCGCGGAAGGTATCAACCGCTTTGCAAGCTTATGCTGCGATGACCACAAGTGCTGCGCGTGGCGCTGTCCGTGATCTGTCGCAACTAAAGCTTGGTTGAACTTATGCGCAAAGTCCTTGCCCTTTTGTTTTTCGCTGCGCTTTCAGCATGTTCTGCCGCAGAAGAAACACCAAAGGGCAGGGGGATTGATTGCGCAACGGGTGGATCGGACAAATTCCTGCCCGAATGCTTCGTCGAGGATTCGCGCGTCGGTGAACGTCGCTTTCTGACCGTCAGGAGCAAGAGCGGCGCATTCCGGCGGTTCGAGATGGTCGATGACGGTCGCGGGGTAGTGGCCGCCGATGGCGCTGATGAAGCCGTCGCCAAATGGTCTGCCGAGGGTGTCTTGGAAGTCGCGGTAGGCAAAGACCGCTATCGCTTTCCCGCAAGGATGAAAAGTGATGGCCCGCAACCGTGAGCCTGTGCTGAGGCAAGTGCTCACCGTGGCGCAGATGCGCCATGCAGAAGATGAACTGATTGCAGGTGGCATAACTGTTGATGCGTTGATGCAGGCAGCAGGGCAGGGTGCCGGGGAGTGGGTGCGCCGCATTGCAGCAGGACGCGCGGTTACGGTACTGTGTGGTCCGGGCAACAATGGCGGCGATGGCTGGGTTATCGCAGAATATCTGCGCAAGCATGCGATCCCGGTCAAAGTGATCGCCGCCCGCGAACCTGCCACTGATGCCGCTCGTAACGCCCGCGCGCTTTATCATGGTGATGTTGTTCCCGCAGACCCCGCCATAAGCGGCGACGTGTTGGTTGATTGTCTTTTCGGCAGCGGCCTTACCCGTGCATTGCCTGATGATTTGTTCGCTTTGCTGACCGGCCTTGCCGCAAATCACCCGCAGCGGATCGCCATTGATCTTCCCAGCGGCATTGAAAGTGACAGCGGCCTTGCTCTGAACGAAAACCTGCCTGTCTGGACTCACACCATCGCCCTTGGTGCGTGGAAGCACGCGCACTTCATGATGCCTGCCTGTCAGATCATGGGGACGCTCAGGTTCGTTGATATCGGAGTGTCTTTGCAAAGCGGCGCGGCGCTGCAATTGCACAAACCCGCCATAATGCCACCGGCGGCAGAAGCTCACAAATACCGGCGTGGCATGGTAGGCATTGTCGGCGGTGTAATGCCCGGCGCGGCGCTGCTTGCCGCATCTGCCGCGCAGGGCGCGGGTGCAGGCTATGTCAGACTCGCGGCCAACCCTGCTCCGTATCAGGCGGACCCGGCACTGGTGATTACATCGGACATCCTCTCGATGCTGTCTGATACACGCATGGCTGCGGTGCTTATCGGGCCGGGGTTGGGGCGGTCGGATGCCTCAGCGCGGCTTTTGATAATGGCATTTCAAGCCGCAAAACCTTTGGTCATCGATGCCGATGCACTCATGTTGCTGCGTCCTGCAATGCTCAATGGCACGCCTTGTATCCTGACGCCGCATGAAGGGGAGATGGCTGCGCTGGAGCGTGCTTTCGCACTTGATGGCAATGCCCCCAGGTCTGATCGCGCCACAGCACTTGCCAAGGCCGCAAATGCTGTCATCGTTCTGAAGGGTCCTGACAGCATTATCGCAGACCCCGATGGTTCGCTCATCTTGGCCCCCCGCGCATCGTCATGGCTTTCGGTTGCAGGAACCGGTGACGTGTTGGCCGGAACCATCGCAAGCCGTCTTGCAGTGCACGCTGACCCGTTGCGCGC
>JADYXV010000242.1 GCA_020853995.1 Novosphingobium sp. | reverse complement strand
CCCATGACTTGCCAGGCATAACCATCGCGGCCGTTGGTGGCGCGATATTCAAGGCGGTCACCGATCAGCGCGTTGCCGTAAAAGCGGCCTTCCTGCGACAAGGCAGCGCGCGCTTTGGCCATGCGCGATGCGTCCCAGAATGCATCGGCGGGATGGTCGGTCGGCACGGGTGGAGGCGGGGCGCTGCCAACCTCTTCAGGGCCTGCCTGCATCTGGCCCATGTCATGGCCTGCATGCGGGTCTTGCGCATAAGCCGGGAACGACGCCAAAACGGCGCCTGCAAGCAAAAGTGTGCGAATTGCGTTCATGCTGCTGCGCCTTTGTCGGCGCGGACGGTGACGACGCGCATCATTCCGGCATGCATGTGCAGCAGCATATGGCAGTGGAATGCCCAATCGCCCTCGGCATCGGCGGTAAGGTCAAAGCTGGCCTTGCCGCCGGGCAGCACGTTGACGGTGTGCTTGCGCGGACGGTTGCCTGCCTCGCCCGTGACCAGTTCAAAGAAGTGGCCGTGCAAGTGGATCGGGTGGGGCATCATGGTATGATTGATCAGGTTAACCCTCACACGCTCGCCTGTACGGAACGGGATGGGCTGCGCGCCTTCAGACATCGTTTCACCGTCAATGGACCACATGTAGCGCTCCATGTTGGCGGTGAGGTTTACGTCGATCTGGCGCGTTGGCGTGCGCGGGTCGGGGTTGGCCTCGCGTGATCGCAATTCGGCATAAGTCAGCACGCGATGGTCTTCGTTTTCCAGCCCAGTGCCGCGATCTGCCAAGCGGTCTGCGGGCATGGGCGAGATGGTGGCGACACCCGGCCCCGGCTTCACCCCGGGGGCCAGCAACAAGTCGCGCATCTTCATCGAATGGCCGCCCATGCTTTCATTGGCAGGTTTTGACAGGTCGATTTCGCCGCCCGATCCCATGTCCATGCCTGACATGTCCATGCCCATATCGCGCATGTTCAAAACCGGCCGGGTGCGCAGTTTGGGCACCGCGCCCACCATGCCGGGTTGTGGCGCCAGCGTTGCCCGGACAAGGCCCGACCGGTCGATGGCCTCGGCGATGATGCCGAATGCCGCAGCCTCGGTCGGCTGCACGATCACGTCGTATGCTTCGGCAATCGCGATCTGGATTTCGTCAGTTTCGACAGGCTGGACGTTGCATCCGTCGGCGGCGACAACCGTCATCGGCAGGCCGGGAATGCGGAAGTTGAAGTTGGTCATCGATGAAGCATTGATGATCCGCAGCTTTATCCGCTCACCCGGAGCAAACAGCGCGGTCCAGTTCGCCAGTGAATCATGGCCGTTGATCAGGAAGCTGTACGTCGCGCCGGTCACGTCCGAAATGTCGGTCGCATCCATGCGCATTTGCGCCCATTCCAGCCGCTCCTTCAGGCTTTGGTCCTTGCTTTTCAGCAGTCCGCCCACAGTCTGGCGCTGCCAGTTGAAATAGCCGCCCATGGTTTTGAGTTTGCGCAACTGGGTGTGCGGATCAATCGGGCTCCAATCGGCCAGCATCAGCACATATTCGCGGTCAAACGTCACCGGATCGGGGGTGGCCGGATCAATCACGATGGGGCCGTACAGTCCCACCGCTTCCTGCATGCCCGAATGCGAATGATACCAGAACGTGCCGGAATGCAGGATCGGGAATTCATAGGTGAAGGTTTCACCCGGATCGATGCCGGGGAACGACACGCCGGGCACCCCGTCCATCTGGAACGGTACCAGCAGCCCGTGCCAGTGGATGGACGATTGCTCTTTCAGGTTGTTGGTAACCGCAATCTGCACCTTCTGGCCTTCGCGCAGGCGGATCAGCGGTGCGGGGATCGTGCCATTTACCGCGATGGCCGAAGCGGCACGGTTGCCAACCGCATAGCGTGCCTCGCCAATGCTGAGTGCAATGCTTTCACCAGAGAGCGTGCCGCCGGTATTGTGCCCGGCCATCGCGCCTTTGCCGGAGCGGTGGCCGCTGCGATGACCGCCGTGGCCAGATTGCGCCCAGGTAGGGAAGAGCGGAGCCAAGCCCAATACGCCAGCACCCAGCAGCATACGACGACGATCAAGCAGCAAGTTGTTTTTCATCACACGCAGAATACGCGCCAGATGGCATTATCCCTCAAGAATTTCGGATAATTTCTGCCGTGCCCGATAAATCCGCGTCTCGACCGCCTTTTCGCTCAGCGATAGGACGGCGGCAGCCTCGGCCATGCTCATCCCCTCGATACGGCACAGGATCAGCGGTTCCTTCAGATTGGCGGGCAAGGCAGCCACCGCTGCGCCGATCCGCTCCACTTCGCGAGCTGAAATGGCAGCGGCTTCGGGGTCTTGCCCCCCGTCTGCAATATCAAAGGCTTCATCCAGCGGCCGCGCCATGCGGAACAAGCGGCGAACCGCGCGTCTGCGTGCCCAATCGTGACACTTGTTCAAGGTAATCCGGATCAGCCATGTGCGGAACGGCTTGGCCGGATCATAGCGCGCCATTGCGGCAAATGCTGAAACGAACGCTTCCTGCGTGATGTCCAGCGCCTCGGTTTCGTCGCCCAGATGGTGCCGTGCCACACGGAACACTGCATCACGATGCCGGTCCATCAGCGCGGACTAGCCCGGTTGGTGCCCCGCCAGTGCAGCCGCGACCAGCGCGGCGTCGCTCGCGTCGGCTGGCGGTGCCCCCATCCTGGCGATCAGTGCGCTTGCGGGGCCGTGAGCGCGCGGGCGATCTCGCGGTCGAAGATCTTGGCCTGATCAGGCGTCAGCACGGCGCGCATCGCAAAGACATGCGCCAGCGTTTCCTTTTGAAGATCGCCCATTGCCATGTGCGAGCGGTCAACCGCGCCTGCTACTTTCGGGCCGAACTGGTGTTCACTGGCCATGGCGGCTGCCAGATCGGTGTTGGTCTGCCGCATCCGGGCGTCAAGAGCCTTGCGGCGTTCGGCAAAATCGGCCTCCAACCGGTCAATCT
Source organism: Novosphingobium sp. (assembly GCA_020853995.1). Taxonomy (GTDB): domain Bacteria; phylum Pseudomonadota; class Alphaproteobacteria; order Sphingomonadales; family Sphingomonadaceae; genus Novosphingobium. Next base: position 3,111 of record JADYXV010000242.1, on the reverse strand, counting down.
CAGCCTGTTGGGTAGTAGTCAGATCAAGCCGGTCATGCATCAACTGGTGCAATTCGCTGCCGCCGTGGCCGGTTGCCATCATGCTGCGGGCAAAATGGCTGGCAGACAGTGCGATAGCTGCCGAAACCAGCGCAACCAGTACATAGCGCACGTTGGCAGCCATCAATCAGCCAGCAATTGCGAAGGAGCGCCCGACGGCACGCCAAACAGCGGTTCTGCCTGTGCAGGGGCAGCAGGCGCAATTGCACCGGCGATCCCGACAACAGCGGCCACCGCAATGGCCATTACCATGCCGCGCCGCGCCGATGCCGCCTCACGCCGGACCGCAAGGCCCTGCATCACGCCATCGTCGATCATGGCCAGTGCCGGGGGCGGCGTCTGCGCGCCGAGCGTTCCCAGAATAGTGTCGAGATCGGCCATTGGTAGGGTCTTATCCTTCGTCTTATGCAAAGGGTGATACGCGCTCGTGACTGAAATCCCTCATATCGCGCGTCCCTTGCAAGAAAAAACTTCGCAAGCCTATTGAGGGATTGGACGCAACCTTGCGTACTACTTGTGCAGAGCCGCCCGTATGGGTGGCCCGATACCACCGTTCCGAAAGGATTTCCCATGCGCCGCCTTGCCCTTCTTGTCGCTCCGGCCCTTGCCATGCTGGCTCTGCCAGGTGCAGCTTTTGCACATACCAAATTGCTGGCTGCCAACCCCGCCGCCAACGCCACTGTGGCCAAGCCGACCAAGCTGACGCTGACCTTCTCCGAAGTGCTGGTCGGCCCGCTTTCAGGCATTGAACTGGTGATGACGGGCATGCCCGGAATGGCGAACCACGCGCCTATGCCGATCAAGGGCTTCAAGACCGCCACGGCTGGCAAAGTGCTGACTGTCACCCTGCCGCGCGCGCTGCCCGCCGGAACGTATGACCTGAAATGGCATGCCGTGGCCAGTGACCAGCATCGCATCGAAGGCCAATACACCTTCACCGTCCGCTAAAATCCCGTGGAAACGGCCAGCCTGCTCGTTGCGCGCTTCGTCGCATTTGTGGCCTTGCTGCTGGTTGCAGGCTTGCCGTTCCATGCCCTGACGCTGGGGGCTTTTGCCCCGATGTCGCGACCCAAGCGGTTGGTGCTGGCGCTGCTGGCGCTGATGGCGGCAGGCGCATCCATCTGGTGGGCGCTGGAAACAGTTGCGGCAATGGCGGGGGCAACGCTTGCCACGCTTGATCAGGAAACCTTTACCGTCGTACTTGCTGCAACGCCCCTTGGCGCGGTCATGGAGTGGCGGCTGACGGCGCTGGCTGCGGTACTGCTTGCAATGATTGTGCCGCTGCGGGCCTTGCGCTGTGGCATTGCCGCTGTGGCAGGCGCTGTAGCGCTGGGCACAATGGCATGGACCGGCCATGCGGGGGCAAGTGAAGGAAGCATCGGTACACTGCACCGCGCGGCCGATGTGGTGCACCTTCTGGCGGCTGCCACATGGCTGGGGGCACTGGCCGGTTTCACGGTTGCTGCGTTCAGCAAGGGCGATAGGGGCATTGCACAGGAACTTGCCGCATTTGCCCGCACCGGCAGCGTGATTGTCGCCTTGCTGTTGCTGACAGGCGTTGTGAACACCATCGCCATTGCCGGTTGGCCCTTGCCGTTCGGCAGCCGTTGGGGCTGGTTGCTTGCTTTGAAGCTAGCGCTGTTTGCCGGCATGCTGGGCCTTGCCGCAATCAACCGTTGGAAAATCACGCCCGGGCTGGAACGCGGTGAAGCGACGGCCAAAGGGCATTTGCAACGTTCGTTGGCCATCGAATTTGCCTTGGGGCTGGGCGTTGTCGCTGTCGTCGGATTGCTGGGCGTGCTTGACCCGGCAGCGTGACGGATTGGCAACAAAGTTTCCCTGCAACAACGCTTGACCTTGGCGGGGTTTGCCTAGCACATGGCACATTGCAACCTATCAAGGGGAGAATGCCAAGTGTTCAGCCACGTTATGGTCGGCAGCGACGATATCGCTGCGTCGAAAAAGTTTTACGACGCCACTTTCAAGGCGTTTGGTGGCCCCGAAGCGATCACAGACCCCAAGGGCCGCTTGATTTACCAGCACAATGGCAGCATGTTCATTGTTACGCAGCCTATCAATGGTGAGCCTGCATGTGGTGCAAATGGCGGCACCATCGGCTTCCGGATGAGCCCGGAACAAGCCAATGCGTGGCATGAAGCAGGCTTGGCCAATGGCGGGACTGCTTGTGAAGATCCTCCGGGGCCGCGCGAAGGTTCGCCCTACTATCTTGCCTATCTGCGCGATCCTGCGGGCAACAAGCTTTGCGCTTTGGACGTGATTGCCTGATGAGCATCGAGACCGTTTCGACGACAAAGGCGCACGGCGGCACGCTGGGTGTCTACAAACACGATTCGGCCTCGACGGGGAAAGGAATGACCTTTTCGGTCTTCCTGCCTCCACAGGCTGAAGCGGGCGCAAAGCTGCCGGTGCTGGTCTATCTTTCGGGCCTTACCTGCACCCATGCCAATGTGACGGACAAAGGCGAATATCGCCGCATCTGTGCCGAACTCGGCATAGTGTTCGTCGCGCCGGACACTTCACCGCGCGGCGAAGGCGTGGCTGATGATCCTGACGGTGCCTATGATTTCGGCCTTGGTGCAGGCTTCTATGTCAACGCCACGCAAGCGCCCTTTGCCGCGCATTACCGCATGTGGGATTACATCGCGCATGAACTGCCCGCTTTGCTTGGCGCAAACTTTCCGGTGGACCTTGATCGCATGGGCATCACCGGCCATTCGATGGGGGGCCATGGCGCGCTGACGCTGGGCCTGACTTACCCCGAAAAGTTCAAGTCGCTGTCCGCTTTTGCGCCGATTGTCGCACCCGGCCAGGTGCCGTGGGGCCACAAGGCTTTGGGCGGATATCTGGGCGATGATCGGTCAGTATGGCGCGCCCATGATGCCGTGGCGCTGATAGAAGATGGCAAACGCCCCGCTGCTGACATCCTTGTCGATCAGGGCGACGCCGACAATTTCCTTGCCGAACAATTGCGGCCCGAACTGCTGGCTGATGCCTGCAAGGCGGCAGGCGTTGATCTGACGCTGCGTTTGCAACCGGGTTATGATCACAGCT
>JADYXV010000241.1 GCA_020853995.1 Novosphingobium sp. | reverse complement strand
GTCGCTTCAGCCAGTGCAGACAAAATCCGTGCCAATCAGGAAATAGCGGACCTGACTCAGGCGATTGGCTGCGGCACCCGCAAGGACTGCAACCCGGACTTGATGCGCTATGAACGCGTCATCATCATGACTGATGCAGATGTGGATGGTGCGCATATCGCGACGCTGCTGATGACGTTCTTCTTTCAGGAAATGCCGGAACTGGTGCGGCGCGGGCATCTCTATCTGGCGCAGCCGCCGCTCTATCGTCTGACGCATGGCGCGAAGTCACTCTATGCGCGCGACGATGTGCATCGCGCCGAGATCGAGGCCACTGCCTTCAAGGGCAAGAAGGTGGAAGTCAGCCGATTCAAAGGCCTGGGAGAGATGAATCCCAACCAGCTGAAAGAAACAACAATGAATGCGGAGACGCGCTCGCTGCTGCGAGTCACGCTGCCGCAGGAATATGAGGAGAGGGCTCTGGTCCGCGATCTTGTGGACCGGCTCATGGGCAAAAATCCCGAACACCGCTTTGTTTTCATTCAGGAAAATGCGGCTCGGGTTGATGAAGAGGTAATTGACGCATGAGAATGACACTCGCACTCGCCGCCGTTCTGGCGCTCTCGGCCTGCTCCAAGCCTGCCGAAACCATGCCGGGTGAATCCACCGGCGGCACGGAAACGGCGGCTCCGGCTGCCAACACCGCTGAGGCGGCCCCTGCCGCTGCCGAAGATCCTGCCAAGGTGGCGCTGGTGCAATGCGCCGTGTGCCACAAATTCACGGCAGCCGAAGGCAACAGCCTCGGGCCGAACCTTGCGGGCGTTGTCGGTCGTAAGGCAGGCACTGTGGCGGGCTTTGCCTATTCGCCAGCGATGAAGGATTCTGGCAAGACTTGGGATGAGGCGACGCTGAACGCCTACCTTGAAAAGCCGATGGCCTTCATTCCGGGCAACCGCATGGCCTTTGCCGGGGAAACCAATCCGACCAAGCGTGCGGCGATCATCGAGGCTCTGAAGGGGCTGAAGTGAACTGAAATTTGTTCGTCATTCCCGCGAAGGCGTGAATCCAGCTGGCAATCTGGAAGCTGGACCCCCGCCTTCGCGGGGGTGACGACACAGGGAGATTTACTCTCCCACAACCTTCAACAATCGCCGCTCCACAGGGGCAAGCACGGCGCTCAGATCATGGCCGCGCTTGAGCACCATGCCCTGTTCGCCGATCAGCGCCCATTGGCCTTGGCGGTTGCGCAGGGCAGGGCGCTTTTCAATGCGGAATTCGGGTCGTTCGGTCGCGCGGCGGAACGCGCTGAACACGGCCAGATCTCTGCCCATGTGAATGGCGTAATCGCGCCAATGGCCTGCTGCGACCATGCGCCCATACAGACCCAGGATTCGGGTCAGTTCCAGCCGGTCAAATACAGTCTGGGCGGGGGCAGGTTTCGGAAACGGGGTAACTTCCCCCATTTAGCCGTTTGACCGCTTTTTGGGTTGCGCGCGTTCGCCCGCCATCGCTTCAATGCGCTTCTGGAGCTGTTCCATCTCGCATTTGAGGATTTCCAATTGCTGCGTCGCGGGATCAAAGCGTTCGCTGCACGGCGTGCCATAGGGCACGAAATCCTGCGTTTCCTTTTTCACTTCGACCAGCGTGGGCCGCGCTGGGATGCCAACCATCGTGGCCCCTTCGGGCACTTCCTTGGTGACAACGGCATTGGCGCCGATGCGGGCATTTTTTCCGACATGGATCGGGCCGAGAATCGCCGCGCCGAGGCTGATGATGACATCATCGCCAATGGTGGGATGGCGCTTGCCGGCAACACCGTCGGTCGGGTTGGTGCCGCCCAGCGTTGCCCCTTGATAAATCGTGACATTGTCCCCGATTTCCGCCGTTTCCCCGATCACGACGAAGCCATGGTCGATGAAGAAATTGCGCCCGATCACAGCGCCCGGATGGATGTCGATCGCCGTAAAAAGGCGCGCGACATGGTTGACGAAGCGGGCGAGAAAAAAGAGCTGAGCCTGATAGAGCCAGTGCGCAATGCGGTGCATCCCCAGCGCCCAGACGCCCGGATAGAGCAGGATTTCCCATCGGCTGCGCGGGGCAGGATCGCGCGCCTTGATCGAATCGAGATAGTCCAGCAATGCCTCGAACATAAAATCCTCAACCCCTGTTGTCGCCGCACTGTAGGGTGGCGCGAGCGTGATTGCCAGTGGGGAGCGCGGTTAAGAGCAAATCCTTCCTGACAGGCGCTGGCGCTGCTACTGCGCAGAGCATGACAATTTTTCTGCCGACACTCAAACAGTTGCACTATCTGGTGGCGCTTCAGGAACATGCGCATTTCGGCAAAGCCGCAGATGCGTGCTTTGTGACCCAGTCCACCCTGTCTGCCGGTATTCGTGAACTGGAAAGCCTGCTGGGTGTCACGCTGGTCGAGCGGACGCGCCGGGTGGTGCGCTTTACCGCACTTGGCACCCGTATTGCGGAAAAGGCCCGCCGCGTCGTGCGCGAGGCGGAGGAATTGGGAGACATGGTCAAGGCGGAGAGCGAGCCTCTGTCTGGCGAGTTGCGGATGAGTGTCATTCCCACCATCGCGCCCTTCTTTCTGCCGCGCATTCTACCCGCATTGCGGCGGGACTGGCCTCAGCTCAAACTCTATCTGCGCGAAGAGCCGAGCGCTTCTGCCTGCGACTCGCTGGCCACGGGGCGTGCGGACTGCATGTTGCTGGCTTTGCCCTATGCTTGCGGCGATTTTGAAGCCGCCGCGCTGTTTGACGAGCCCTTGTTGCTGGCGGCTTCGGTTGCTGATCCGTTTGCCGCGCCAGTGGAGCCTGGTTCAATCGATCCGGAACGGCTCTTGCTGCTGGAGGATGGTCATTGCCTGAAGGATCATGCGCTGGCGGCGTGCAACCGGCCTGAATTGCAATCAGGCGCAACCATGTTGGGCACGTCGCTTCATACGCTGGTCCAGATGGTGGACAATGGCTTGGGTGTGACGATTCTGCCCCAAATGGCGATCGATGCCGGAATTTTGCGCGGTACAGGCGTTTTTGTGCAACCGCTCAAGGCTGACTATCCCATGCGGACGATCGCCCTGCTCTGGCGCAAGGCGAGCCCACGCGCCCCCGAATTCAGGATGCTTGCAGCCATCCTTCAGGGGCTGGGCGAGAACGCCTAACGCCCCTTGGGTACTGGTATGCAGGCCTGTCCGCTCGCTTTGAGCGAAGCGCACGCCCGGCTGGCGGCTGCCTCTGATGCAAAGCCACCGGCCTGCAGCTTCGTGACGCGTCCGATATTGACGAGATAAGGCTGGAGGTCACCCAGTACTGCATAACGCGGTTCAAGCCGGTCCCACAGCGCTTCGGCGCGGTCTTGCTCGCTGAACGCGCCCAACTGGATGCGCCATGCCCCGCCATGGGCAATGGCCGGAGCCGCAACGGGTGCAGGCGCGGGCTTGAAGACCGGGGCGGGAGCGGGTTTGAACACGGGGGCAGGTTCGGGCCTGAACACCGGAGCAGGCTCCGGCGCGGGAGC
>JADYXV010000240.1 GCA_020853995.1 Novosphingobium sp. | reverse complement strand
TCGGGCATCTCTACAATCGCTGGGCCGCCCGGCAGAAAGCGCCGGACTTGGCTGAACGCATGGGCGTTTTGACCGCAACCGGACTGATCGTGGGCGATAGCCTGTTCAACATTGCCTATGCCGCCATTGTGGCGGCTACGGATAATCCGGATGCATTGGCGCTGGCGGATGGCTTTGCTGCAAGCCTTCCGGTTGGTGTAGCGCTGTTTGCCGGTATCCTTGGCTATGCCTATTGGCGCATGCGGCGCGATGGGCAGTCCGCTTAAACTGAAGCAGTCTGCTTAGCCCGAAGTTGCCATGTTGATCGGGCTGGCGTGAACGCAGCGGATGCCCGATTCTTTATTCCCGCCGATCAATTCGCGCATGATTTCTTCACCATCCATCGTGAAGCGACGACCGGCAAATGTGCCGCTGGTGAGCGTGACATCGTCAGCAAGGCGTCGATACGATCCACGGATTCCTTCGGGTGAGATATAGCTCGAATCAGCCACTGCAGTGAAGCTGAGTTCAGGCTTTGCGATCGGCATAACTGTTGCATCGCCGGGCACTTCGCACGTCCATTCGCCCAGTTGCAGTGTCATCAACTTCCCGCCCGGAACTGCGCCAGCCTGTGTGCCGAGGCTGAACAGCCCGACGGTGATAAGTGCGATCTGTTTCATCGAATTTGCGCTAGCATGCGACGCCCGCTTGAAGCAACGGCCTCGAACGGCTAAGGGCCCGCTTACCTTATTACGACCCGTTTCTCTGACAAGGCTCTTTCCATCATGAAGATCAGCGGCGTGGACATCCGTCCGGGCAATATCCTGGAATACGAAAAGGGCATCTGGAAAGTTGCCAAGACCCAACACACCCAACCAGGCAAGGGTGGTGCGTTCATGCAGGTCGAGATGAAGAACCTCATCGACGGCCGCAAGACCAACGTCCGCTTCCGCAGCCAGGACACCATCGAACGCGTCCGGCTTGATACCAAGGACTTCCAGTTCTTGTATGCCGAGGGCGAGGATCTGGTGTTCATGGACGTGGAAAACTACGATCAGATCACGCTGCCTTCAGATCTTTTGGGCGATGCTGCAGCATTCCTGCAGGACGGCATGACCGTACTTCTAGAAATGTATGACGAGCGCCCGATCTCGGTGCAATTGCCCGATCAGGTTGAAGCAACCATCGTCGAAGCTGACGCAGTGGTTAAGGGGCAGACTGCTTCTTCATCTTACAAGCCCGCGATACTCGACAACGGCGTGCGCGTGATGGTTCCTCCGCACATCGGCAGCGGAACACGCATCATCGTCGACGTTTACGAGCGTTCGTACGTCGGCAAGGTGGGCTGATTAGATGGCAGCTATTTCCGGCATAATCCGGGTGATGGAGCGTGCTGCGCGTAAAGCGGGTCAACGCTTGCGTCGCGATTTTGGTGAAATCGAGCACCTTCAGGTCAGCAAGAAGGGGCCTGCGGACTTCGTTTCAAAGGCCGACCAGACCGCTGAACGTACCTTGTGGGACGAGTTGCGCGCAGCGCGCCCCGACTGGGGCTTCCTGATGGAAGAGGGCGGCGAGATTCAGGGTGAAGATGGCAAGCCGCGCTTCATCATCGACCCATTGGATGGAACAACCAACTTCCTGCACGGTATTCCGCACTTTGCAATTTCGATTGCGGTGCAGGAACGCACTCTTGATGGCAGGGACTGGGGCGAAGTTACTGCCGGGATCGTCTATCAACCCATCACCGATGAAAGCTTCTGGGCCGAAAAGAGCCGGGGCGCGTGGCTGCAGGACCGCCGCCTGCGAGTTTCGGCGCGGCGCTATATGGATGAAGCGCTGATCGCAACCGGCATTCCCTTTGCCGGACATGGCGACATCAACGAATGGGCGCGGATCTATGCCGAACTCGGCCCGCGCATCGCCGGTGTCCGCCGCAACGGCGCCGCTTCGCTTGATCTCGCATGGGTCGCTGCCGGTCGTTATGACGGCTACTGGGAAAGCAGCCTCCAGCCTTGGGACACAGCGGCAGGGTGCCTGCTCGTCCGTGAAGCTGGCGGATTCGTCTCCGATTACAAGGGCCGTTCGCAGCAGATCTGTGATGAAACGATCCTTGCCGGAAACGATGCGCTTCACTCAAAGTTGCACAAGCTTTTGGCAGAAGCGCTTCGCAACACTTGACGGGATGATGGGGGCGTGGCTAAGGCCCGTCCCCAGAAGAGCCTGTGCCCCTGTGGCGGAATGGTAGACGCGAACGACTCAAAATCGTTTGTTGAGAGACGTGCCCGTTCGAGTCGGGCCAGGGGCACCATCCGCACAAAGTGATTGTCTGTCGCGCCGAAGCGGTTAGCTTGCGCGCCATGAAATCTTTGCTCGCCGCTGTGTCGGCTCTTGCACTTACCACATCCCCCGCAAAGGCTGACGCGATCAGCGATACAATTGCACGCGATCTGCCCGGGCTGATGGAGATCTATCGCGATTTCCACGCCAACCCCGAACTCAGCTTTCAGGAAGTGCGCTCATCTGCACGCCTTGCGGCCGAAGCCCGCAAGGCAGGCTTTGAAGTTACCGAAAAAGTCGGGAAGACATGCGTTGTCGCGGTGCTGCGCAACGGGGCAGGGCCGGTCGTGTTGATTCGTGCTGATATGGATGGCTTGCCGGTGATTGAGCAGACGGGCCTGCCATACGCCTCGAAAGCGCGCGGAACGTCCACGGCGGGTGTTGAAAGCAGCATCATGCATGCATGCGGCCACGACACGCATATGACCGCGTGGATTGAAGTTGCGCGGGTCATGGCGGCCAATCGCAAGGAATGGTCGGGCACGCTTGTCATGATCGGGCAGCCTGCCGAGGAAGTGGGTCTGGGCGCGCGGGCCATGCTGGCAGACGGGCTGTACACCCGTTTCCCCAAACCCGATTATGCCATTGCCTTTCATGATAGCGGCGATCTGGCGGGCGGCGTAATCGGGACAGTGCCGGGCTATTCGTTTGCCAACGTCGATAGCGTCGATCTTACCGTGCGCGGCATTGGCGGTCACGGAGCCTATCCCCAGACAACCAAGGACCCGATTGTTCTGGCCAGCGCTATCGTGACGCGCCTGCAAACACTAGTCAGCCGGGAAATGAGCCCGTTTGAACCCTCGGTAGTAACCGTCGGCAGCTTTCATGCAGGTGCCAAGCACAACATCATTCCTGACGAAGCACAATTGCAACTGACGGTGCGTAGCTATGGCGATGCTCATCGCCAGCGTTTACTGGATGGAATTTCGCGGATTGCGAAGGGCGAGGCGATGGCTGCAGGTATGCCGGAGGAGCGTATGCCGGTGATGCACGTGCGTGAACCCCATACGCGTGCGACGTGGAATACTCCTGATTTCACGCGCAAAATCAATGCCCTGCTGAAGCAAAGACTTGGTGCGGACAAGGTTGTCGAAACAACGCCCACGATGGCGGGTGAGGACTTTGGCGAGTTCGGGCTTGCCGACAGCGCCAATATTCAGACGACAATTCTCTGGGTGGGAGCAAGGCGCGCTCAGGATCTTGAAAATGCCCGCATAGCAGGGGCTGCCCTGCCATCTTTGCACAGCCCCTTTTTCGCGCCAGAGGCTGATAAAGTCATAGCAGCCGGTGCGAACGCGCTTGTCGTTTCAGCCATTGCCCTGATGCCCAAAGGCTAAGCAACGAAGGCTGATGCTGCTATTCGGTGGTCGGTGGTCCGGCACGCGCGATGGATTCAGCTTCCAGCGATGCAAGTTGTTCCTGCGTGGGCATGTAGGGGCCTTTTGCGGCGAGTCGCTTGGCCTCGGTTTGCAACTTCTTGAGATAGGCTTTGCGTTGGTCGGCGCTCATCTTTGCCATTTCAGCCTGATTCGGCTCGATCATGACAGTCATTTTTGGTGGGCCCATGTCCGCAATCGCTCCACCCGGACCAGCATTGGCCGATCCTTCAAAACCCGAAGGTGGCGCAGGATCAGCCCCGAAACCGGCATTTGCGGAATTCTGTTTGGTGCTTTCGTCACGCTTGTCGACCAGTCTGGTCTTTCCGAATTTGCTCTCTTCCGCTTTTTTCAACGCGATGCTCTGTTCGTTGCCAGCCATCGATTGCTGCGCGTCACCGCT
>JADYXV010000239.1 GCA_020853995.1 Novosphingobium sp. | reverse complement strand
GGCGGAGAATATGGCGAAGCGTGGCACCTTGGCGGCAAAGGTGCGACCAAACAGAACGTTTTTGATGATTTCATCGCTGCGGGCGAATGGCTGAAGGCCAATGGTGTGACGGCCAAAAATGGCTTGGCGGTTGAAGGTGGTTCCAACGGTGGTTTGCTGGTGGGCGCGGTAGTCAACCAGCGGCCTGACCTGTTCGCCGCCGCCCACCCTGCCGTCGGCGTGATGGACATGCTGCGCTTCGACAAGTTCACCGCAGGGCGCGAATGGGTGTTCGATTATGGCTACCCCGAAAAGGAAGCCGACTGGCGGCGGCTCCGTTCCTATTCGCCTTATCACAACGTGAGATCAGGGATGGCCTATCCCGCAATCCTGACCACAACCGCAGATACCGATGACCGCGTTGTGCCCGGCCACAGCTTCAAATATGCTGCGGCCCTGCAATCGGCTGATATCGGGCCAAAGCCGCACCTTATACGCATTGCCACGCGCGCAGGGCATGGCGCTGGCACTCCGGTTTCAAAAATGATCGAGGAATCGGCAGACGTTTACGCTTTTCTTGCCCATTGGACCGGCTTGAAACTTCAGGACTGATCTTCAATTCATCTCGCGGCGCCCGTCTTAAGGTGCTATGAGAGTTAGAATAATGATTTGGGAGAAGCTTCTGATAAGGCAACGCGCCGTGGGCGCGATTGCAACTGTGTCGCTAGTGCTGACAACGACGCCGCTTCATGCTGAAAATGCAGCGGAGATTACAAGTGCATCGGTGTCGGGCAGCAGTGCATCGCTTGCGCTGCCCACACGCATGATCTTGCCCCGTAGCGTCTATCCGGTCACCCGCATGGATGAACTGGTGGAACAGCCTTTCGGTGAACGTGTGGCCGATCCGTTCCGCTGGCTTGAAGCTGATCCGGGCAAGGATGCAGATGTTGCCAACTGGATAGCACGCCAGAACGCGCTTTCGGCGGAATACCTCGGCAACCTCCCGGGACGTGATCGCTTTGCTGCCAGGATACGCAGTTTTTTCGATTATGAACGGTACGGTTTGCCGCGCAAAGCGGGGACGCGCTATTTCTATTCGCGCAATTCCGGCTTGCAAAACCACTCCACTTTGTGGGTGCGCAGAGGTGTGAACGGTAATCAACGCCTGCTGGTGGATCCGAATACTTGGAGTGCAGACGGTTCGCTGGCTTTAGCGCAGTGGGAACCTTCGCCATCAGGCCGCTTCCTTGCCTTTGCCGAACAGGAAGCAGGCAGCGACTGGCGCACCTTGCGCGTGGTGGAAGTGGCATCGGGCAAGGCGCTGGAAGAGCGGCTGTCCTGGGCCAACGATACCGAAATTGCATGGATTGGTGATGAAGGCTTCCTTTATTCCCGCTTTCCCGCGCCGATGGCGGGCGAAGATCCGCGCGCGCCCCGCTTCAACAAATCGGTTTGGTATCATCGCGTTGGCACAGGGCAGGGTGAGGACCAGCAGGTCTTTGCAACGCCTGACCATCCCGAATGGAGCCATAAGGCCCAAGTGACCAGTGACGGGCGCTGGGCCGTTGTGGTCAGCGAAGTGAGTACCGACAAGCGCAACGCAATTCATCTGATCCCCTTGGAGGGCGGGCAGGCCGGTTCATGGAAGGCTGTGCCGCTGGTTCCCGAAATAACGCATCACTGGCGGATGGTGGCAGGCGTTGACAACAAATTGTGGTTTCTGACCGATCTTGGCGCGCCGGAATTCCACCTTGTCAGCATTGACCTGGCCCGGCCCAAGGCAGGCTGGTCAGTGGTGGTGCCACAGCGGGGCAACAAGCTGGAAGGCGCGCGGATGATTGGCGACCGCTTTTTGCTATCGTATTTGCAGGACGGGCAAAGCGTTGCAGTAATGACAGACCGCAAAGGGCGTCCGGGCAAGGCAATTACTCTTAACGGCATAGGCACGGCTAGCGGTTTTGGTGGTCGCCCTGGTGATCCTGAGACTTTTTATCAATTCAGCAGCTTTGCCACGCCTCCTGCCATTTACCGGATGGATTTGCGCACCGGCGCCGTAAGCCCGTTTGCCGTGCCGAAAATGACGTTTGATCCGGCGGATTTCGAAGTGGAACAGCGCCGGTTTGCCTCGAAGGACGGCACACAAGTTCCAATGTACGTGGTGCGAAAGCGCTCTGCCGCAAAAGCGGGCAAGGCGCTGCCCACTCTACTATACGGTTACGGCGGCTTTGACATATCTTTGACACCGGGCTTTTCGCCGGTGCGTATGGCGTGGCTGGACGCGGGCGGCGCCTTTGCGCTGGCCAATATCCGGGGCGGGGGCGAATTCGGGCGCAACTGGCATGAGGCTGGACGGCGTGAGAACAAGCAAAACAGCTTTGATGATTTCATCGCCGCAGGTGAATATCTGATCAGCGAAGGCATTGCGGCAAAAGGCGCGCTGGCCATTCAAGGTGCCTCCAATGGCGGCTTGCTCGTGGGCGCGGTGGTCAACCAGCGGCCGGACCTTTTTGCAGCGGCCAATCCGGACGTGGGTGTCATGGACATGCTGCGGTTTGACCGGTTCACCTCGGGCAGGTTCTGGGTGGATGATTACGGACGTCCCGACCGTGAAGCTGATTGGCGGACGCTGCGGGCCTATTCACCGTATCACAATATCTCCGGCGGAAAGGCTTATCCTGCCATTCTCGTAACCACGGGTGAAAACGATGACCGGGTCGTTCCGGCACACAGTTTCAAATACGTTGCGGCATTGCAGGCCGCAAAGATAGGTGATCGGCCGCAATTGTTGCGGGTGGAAACGCGCAGCGGTCATGGTGCGGGCAAGCCGGTAGACAAGGTGATCAGTTCAGGTGCCGACGTGCTCTCGTTTCTGGCTTATTGGACAGGTCTGAGTGCGCAACCTGGCGCTTTTTAGGTTTATTCATATTCAGGCGTATTTTTCTGAACAAAAGCTGTCATGCCGGTTCAGCGTTCCATCAAGGCGAATCAGGCAAAACTCCACTCATGGCAGGAATTGACCTGTCCGGTGTGAAGGATGGCTATCATGAAGACGTTTACCAAAGCCCTCGTCGGAACAGCCGCCGCCGCTGCGGTGGCGGTGTCTTCGGCAACCCCTGCTATGGCACGCGATCATCGCGGCGGTATTGATGGCGGTGACATCATCGCAGGCGCGCTGGTAATCGGTGGCATCGCCGCGATTGCGGCGGCGGCCGGTGGCAACAACCGCTGGAATGACGACCGCTTCGGCTATGGCGGCGATTGGCGCGGGCGCAATGGCTGGAACGATGGTCGCAACGGATTCTACGGTCAGGGCAATGTGCGCGGCGCAATCGAGCAGTGCGTGCGCAACGCAGAGAGGACAGCATCACGCGTCAGCTATGGCCGTGCGGACGTGACGGACGTGCGCGATATTCGTCAGACGCGCTGGGGATATGAAGTGCGTGGCCGCATTGCAGTGAACGCCAGTGGACGCGACTGGCGCAGGGGTGATCGCGATTACGGTCGGGGCTGGAACGGCGATTATCGCGGCTGGGACAATTCCTTGCGCGGGTACGATGCCGGATCGTTCAAATGCCGGGTTGAGCGGGGGCGCGTGGTAGATATCGACTACAGCGGTATTCGTGGCCTGTAATGGACGCGAATGCCAGCTGGGGCGGGCGGTTCAGGAACGTGAAAGCCTGAACCGCCTAACCCTTTCACGGATATGGGCAGGGGTAGCAGTATGATTGGCAAGTTTACAAAAGCCGCAATTGCGATGGCCGGGATGGCCACGGCAATGTTGCCCCTCGCAGCAGAAGCCCAGGCACGACCCAATTGGGGCGGCGGCTGGGGAGGAGGACGTCATTGGCGGGGCGACCGCGGGATCGATGGTGGAGATGTCCTGGCGGGATTGCTGATCATCGGCGGGATCGCGGCAATTGCCAGTGCGGCAAGCAAATCGAAAAATCGCACAGACCAGCGTGATCAGGAGTACCGCGATCAGGACCCGCAGTATGGCGACGATGCCGCGCCAAATGCATCAGACCGTGCTGATGACTGGCGTCCGAATAGCGGGCAGGGCGGCGGCTTTGCCAGCCAGGCAACCCGCAATATCAATGATGCCGTGGAACGCTGCGTAGATG
>JADYXV010000238.1 GCA_020853995.1 Novosphingobium sp. | reverse complement strand
TGGCGATCCGATCAGGGCCGATGCAGTTGGCCCTTGGCAGGAGTTTGATGAACTGCTGGCCGAACCGTTCATACGCGGGCTGGAATTGACGACGGCTGTTATCGGCGACCGCGCCTTGCTTGTCACCGAATTGAAGCCGAAGTCGGGCTTCTATGACTTTGATGCCAAATATACCGAAGGCATGACAGACCACATCTGTCCGGCACAGATTCCTGACGAAATCACCCAAGCGTGCAAGGACATTGCTCTGCGTGCGCACCAATTGCTGGGTTGCAAGGGCACAAGCCGTGCAGACTTTCGATGGGATGACAGTCAGGGCGTTGAAGGCTTGTTCCTGCTTGAGGTGAACACCCAGCCGGGGATGACCCCGCTGAGCCTTGTGCCCGAACAGGCCAAGGCATTGGGTATGGATTACCCCGATCTGGTCGAGGCAATCATCGCCGAAGCGCTTAACGATTCCGGAAAGGGCTGATCATCATGGCGCAGACGATCAAGCGGGGCGGCAAAGGTGTTCGGCGCGCAGCAGCAGCGCGCAACACGCAGCGCAAAGTGCAAACCGCGCGCCAGCAAACAGGCTCGCTTCTTGATAACGTGATGCTTTGGTTGCCGTTCGGTGAAGAGACGCTGCACAAGATTGTGATGACGTTCGTGCTGGCGGTGGCAGCTGCGATTGTCTGGACCGTGGCAGTGATGGCCGGCATACCGGCGTTGGCAACAGAACAAGCGGCGATTATCGCTTCTGACGCCGGTTTCAAGGTGAGCCATCTTGAAGTGCGCGGCGTCAACCGCATGAACGAGTTGAAGATTTACGAACGTATCCTGGGCCAGAATGACCGCGCGATGACAACGCTTGATCTGGGCGGACTGCGTGATGAATTGAATCAATTGCCGTGGGTGAAAGATGCTCGTGTTTCGCGCAAGCTGCCCGATACGCTGGTGATCGACATTGTCGAGCGCAGCCCGCATGCGGTATTGCGCAAACCTGATCGCATGGTGCTGATCGATGAGACCGGTGCCGAACTGGAGCCGATCAAGAAAGACCGCGCCAAGGGCATGCTGGTTCTGGCCGGTCCCGGTGTCGGGCAGCGGGTTGAGGATTTGTCGCATCTGCTGGAAGCGGCTCCTGCGTTGAAGCCGCAGGTTTCAGAAGCCGAATGGGTGGGCAATCGCCGCTGGAACCTGACGTTCAAGACCGGCCAGGTGCTGGTCCTGCCCGAAGGCGATGAGAAGGCCGCAGGTGCTCTGCTGAGCTTCGCGCGGATGGACGGCGTCAATCGCCTGTTGGGCGGCAAAGTCGCAGCGTTCGATATGCGCGCGCCGGACCGGATTTACATGCGCGTCCCCGGCCATGCTGATGAAGTTGCAGAGGAAAAGCGCACAGTCGATCAGGCCAAGGCCGAGGCAAAGCGTGCGAAGGCCAATGCGGCGGCTGATGCCAAGTCTGATGAGGGATAAGCGACAGTTATGGCCGCGCCCCGTATTTCAAAGGTTTTTGCTGCCGTAAACATCGGCTCGTTTCGTGTGTCCGCAATGATTGCGGGGCTTTCCGAAACAGGCGAAATGGTGGTTCTCGGTTCGGGTCACCGTGCTGCGCAAGGGATCAAGCGTGGTTACGTGACCGATATGCAGGCCGCCACACATTCGGTTCGTGATGCGATTGAACGCGCTGAAAAGATGGCGAACATCGGCATCCAGAAGGTGTGGATCGGCTGTTCCGGGGCAGGGCTTGCGAGCACGACCACGCGGGTTGAAGTGGACATTGGCGGCCGGCGGATCGAACAGGACGATATCGAGCATTTGCTGGTGGCCGGGCGCGAGATGATCGAACCCGATGGCCGCACGGTGCTTCACGCGCAACCGGCACATTACACGCTTGACGGCGCGCACGGCGTACCCAATCCGAAAGGGCTGCATGCCGAGCGGTTGGCGGTTGATATTCATGTGATGCTTGCCGATGGCGCGCCGATCCGCAACTTGCGGGAAGCGGTGCAGAACGCGCACCTTGATGTTGAAGCCGTGGTGGCATCGCCGATTGCCACTGGCCATGCGTGTTTGACCCCCGAAGAGCGCGAACTTGGCGTGGCGCTGGTGGAATTTGGCGCAGAAGTGACGACGGTTTCGGTTTACGCTGCCGGTATGTTGCTTGGCATGATGGTCATCCAGTACGGCTCTGGAGACATTACTGATGCCATCGCATCTGCTTTCGGTATTCGCAGATATCAGGCAGAGCGGCTCAAATGCATGGCAGGTTCGGCCATTGCCAGCCCTGCCGATCACCGCGAGATGATTCCGGTGAATGCCCCGGGAGATCCCGAAGGCGGCCCGGTGGCGCGTCATGCCGATGACAAGAACCGCATTCCGCGTGCTGAACTGATTTCGGTGATTACCCAGCAACTGGGTTTCTTCACCGAAGAAGTGTCCAAAGCGCTGAAGGCGATGGGCTTTGTCGGACAAACCGGACAGCAGGTGGTCCTGACAGGTGGTGGTGCGCAATTGCCCGGCCTTGCCGATTATGCGCAGTCTGCCTTGGGGCGGCCTGTGCGGATTGGTTCTCCGCCAACCATGCTGGGTTTGCCGCCCGGCCACGCAACGCCCAGTTCTTCAACTTTGGTGGGCCTCGTGCTGTTCGCGGCGGCCGATCCTGTCGACATTCGCACCATTGGTCCGCCCTATACGCCCAGCGGCAGTTATAAAGGCATGAAGTTACTGAATCGGCTGGGTCGGGCACTGAAAGATTACTTTTGAGGGCCTTATCAGGGGTTCCTCATCGGAAATGGCAGTATTTGCGGCAGTCATAGTGCTGCAACCTGTGGAAAAGGTTGTTCGGCCTTTGATTCGTTGGCGTTCCTTGTGCCAGAGGTTAACAGAGTATTTTGTTACGCCATGATCGGCGGATGACTGACCCGTTTGGGAGACCGACAATGAGCATCAACATCGGACCGCCGGCAATTGACGAACTTCGTCCCCGGATTACGGTGATCGGAGTTGGCGGCGCGGGCGGCAATGCCATCGCGAACATGATCAACGCCAAGATCGAAGGCGTCGACTTTGTCGTCGTCAATACAGACGCGCAGGCGCTGAACAATTCCATCGCAGAAAACCGTATCCAGTTGGGCCCTGATATTACGCAAGGGCTGGGTGCTGGTGCGCGCCCGGAAGTGGGCCGTGCTGCCGCCGAAGAAACGCTCGAAGATCTTGAGCGTTCGCTTGAAGGCGTGCACATGGTGTTCATCGCTGCCGGTATGGGTGGCGGCACCGGCACCGGCGCTGCGCCCGTGATCGCTGAAGCCGCGCGTCGCAAGGGCGTGTTGACGGTCGGCGTCGTGACCAAGCCGTTCCTGTTCGAAGGCACGCGCCGCATGCGCGCGGCTGAAAGCGGCATCGAAGAGTTGCAAAAGCACGTCGATACTCTGATCGTTATCCCCAACCAGAACCTGTTCCTCGTGGCGAAGGCCGAAACCACCTTCAAGGAAGCCTTCCAGCTTGCCGACGAAGTGCTGCAGCAGGGTGTTCGCTCGATTACCGATTTGATGGTCATGCCCGGCCTGATCAACCTCGACTTTGCCGACGTGCGTTCGGTCATGGGCGAAATGGGCAAAGCGATGATGGGCACAGGTGAGGGTGAAGGCCCGAACCGGGCACTCGAAGCGGCTGAGCGCGCCATTGCCAATCCGTTGCTTGATGGCGTGTCGATGCAGGGCGCCAAGGGCGTGATCATTTCGATCATCGGTGGCGATGATATGAAACTGCTCGAAGTGGACGAAGCTGCCAATCATATCCGCGAATTGGTTGATCCCAACGCCAACATCATCTGGGGTTCGGCCTTTAATCCCAACCTTGACGGCAAAATCCGCGTTTCGGTTGTCGCAACCGGAATTGAACAGAGTGCGGAACAGGCTGAAGTTGCTTCGCGTCCGATGACGATGCCATCGACGTCGCGCGGTCCGGCTGTCCCTGCGTCTGCGTCAACCGCGCCAACATTCGCGCCGCCGCCAGTTGCAGCGGAACCTGCGCCACAGCCGGCCTGGGCGCCACCGGCAGAGCCGGTGCAGGTTGAAACCCCGCAACCACAAGACTTCGACATGACGTTGAACCTGTCTGAAGCGCAGGAAGCACCTGCTGAGCCGCAGGCAGACGAGCTTTTGCTGGGCGGGCTTGAGGCACCAGTAGAAATGCCGCCGATTGCAGAGCCTGCCATGCCGCGCCTGGGGCAGCCATTGGAGGCACCCGCTGCAAAGCCTGCAGCAGGTGGAAGCACCTTGTTCGAACGCATGGCAAACCTGTCACGCGGGAGCCGCGATGATGACGGCGGCGATGACGGTAGTGCGTTGAATATCCCGCGCTTCCTTGGTCGTCAGAACAACCAGTAAGTCTTATCGAAGCGGCGGCACGTTGCCGCCGCTTCATATTCAGGTCTGTATGAGCGCTGCTGGATGACGATTCGTTTTACATGCGCGCCAGGCCTTGTCGCCTCGGGTTTGAAACTACCACTGGCTCTGCTTTTTGCAGCAGTGTCACCAGTGGCGGTTGCCCAGGCGGATAATGATCCCGACGGCCCTGTAACGGTATCACGGCCCGTGGTTCAATCAACTGCGCCCAGTGCAAGCCGTGAGCTTAATGCAGCGTTGGCACGCCTTGCGGCGGATCCGCGCAATGCATCTGCGCTTTATGACGCGGCCGATGCGGCACTGCGTCTCGGCGATAGTGATGCGGCAATAGGTTTTTTGACGCGGGCAAACGAACTTCAACCGGGCAATCCGCGATCGAAAATGTTGATGGGCAAAGCCTATCTGGTGGCCGAAAATCCCGTCGAGGCCGTGCGCGCGTTCGATGACGCCGAACGGGCCGGGGCAGATACCTTCGCAATGGCCGCAGATCGGGCGCTGGCATATGATCTCGTCGGCGATAACGGGCGGGCGCAACGCTGGTATCCTGTGGCGTTAAGCAAGGGGCCGGACGACGAGATTACGCGGCGGTACGCGTTGAGCCTTGCGATTTCGGGTGACCGGCGCGGCGCAGAGGCCCTGATTGCGCCGCTGATCAACCGGCAGGACCGGCCAACCTGGCGTACGCGCACCTTTGTCATGGCCGTGACGGGCGGGCCGGATGAAGCTGTGGCCGTCGCCTATGCCTCGATGCCACAAGATCTGGCTGCCGGGATTGCGCCCTACTTGCGATATATGCCACGATTGACCCCGGCGCAGCAGGCAGCGGCCGCAAACTTCGGGCGCTTTCCACGTGCGGCAGACATCGGTCGTGATGATCCGCGCATCGTGCAATATGTAGCACTGAACCCGCGGAACCCGCGCATGGCCGAGGCTGGCTTGATACCGTCGGGCGCTGCGCTTGGTCCGGCGGCAGGTTCCGAAAAGCCGGGCCGAGAAAAGAGGCGGCGTCCCGGACGTGACGACCGGCAGCTTGCCTCAGCAACAGCGGTTAAGCCGGTGACCACGGCCAAGCTACCGGTTTCTGGGCCTCTGCCAAAAACCGTTGTGCAAAGCGCAATTCAGGCGCCGCCTGCGCAGACAGTTGCGATCCGGCCTGCAGTCCCTGCGCTAATGCCTCGCGACGTAGCGCAACCGGCAAGGCCGAGTGTCCTGTCCGTACTTGATCTTCCACCCGGCGCGCAACGTCCGCCGGTTCCGTCGATCCGCCCTGCACAAACTGCAAGCGTGGCAGCGCCGGTATCCGTCCCGCCGACCCGTTCAGCGACGATGCCGCCTTTACAACAGCAACAGCAGGTGCAGGCTCCGACACCGTCTCCGGCGCTAACCCCTGCGCCTGTTCAGGCCCGGCCTGTTCCCCAACCCCTGCCACAGTCGGCACCTGTCGCGCCGGTTCGCGTTGCATCGGCTGAATTGCCGCCTGTTGGGGGTGTTGCAAACCCGGCGCAATCTGCGGCCAGTGCTGCGCAACCGCTGCCGACGCCCGGCTTTGATCTGGCGCTGGTGGGAGGCACTACAACCGTAGCAGCGCCCTCATCGGTGGCTGTCGCGCCACCTGCGGCACAGCCACCGCAGACTGCGACAGCCGAGCAGCAGGCCATTGCGCCAAGTGCCGCAGTACCAGACCGTCCAGCTGATTTTGCCAGCTTGTTCAAGTCGTTCACGCCCCCCGCAGAGGAGCGTCAGGCACCAGTAGAGGCTGTGGACATTACCAGGATTGCGCCGAAGACTGTTGCCAAACTGCCCAAAGCCGACCCGCGTGGTGAGCGTCCGGACGGGCCTGTCGATGTTTCCCGCACCAGTGCGAAAGAGCCGGAAAAGATCCTGACCAAGGATGCCAAAGCAGCCAGCAAGGATCCCAAAAAGGCGGCCAAGGATGCCAAGGACGCCAAGGACGCCAAAGCCAAGAAGGCCGCGCCGAGCCATCCGAGCCGGATCTGGGTGCAAGTGCTTACCGGCGCGAACAAGGATGTCATGGACAATGAGTGGCGGCGTTTGGTGAAGGAAGCGCCCACGGTATTCCGTGGTCGCAAGCCCTATCTTTCGCCATGGCGCAGCAATTACCGACTGTTGACCGGACCGTTTGAGAGCGAGGCGGCTGCGCAGGAGTTCATCACGAAGCTGAACAAAAGCGGTGTTGCCAGCTATCAATGGACCAGTCCGGCAGGGCAGGCGGTGGATACGCTGGCTCTGAAATGATGGCGGCCGAACTTGCGCACTTGTGTTCACGCCTTGTCCACAGCTTTCCCACAGGGTTATCGAGTTTTGCCCAACCGCCTGTTAACCGGTCATTGTCCATAAGGGGGCGAACCCGTCATGGATGCGGTTGACGGTAGGTCGGGCACAACGCCTTGCCGGGGGCCGACCATCCGGGGAGGCCTATCGAGTGTTCAGGGGACGTACCATGCGGACCGGCCATGACGACAACGAGCGCGACGAGGCGGCTCCGGTCGACATGATCGCCTCATTGTTTGAGGCGCGCGGCTGGCCCTGCGAGTTCGTCTCGGACGACGAGGTTAGCGGCGAAATTCAAGGGTCCTGGGCGAATTATCAAGTGCGCGCGATCTGGCGGGCCGAAGATCATGTGTTACAGATCCTGTGCTTGCCCGACATCCGCATTGCCGATGACAAGAAAAGCGTAGTCTTCGAATTGATGGCGCTGATCAACGAACAAGTGTGGATCGGCCATTTTGATATCTGGTCCAACGGTTCGGTGCTGCTATACCGGCATGGGCTGATGCTGGGCGATGACGGGTTGTTGAGCCTGGGGCAGGCGCAAGCTGCGATTGAAGCTGCGGTTGATGAATGCGACCGGTTTTACCCCGCGTTCCAGTTTGTGCTTTGGGGTGACAAGAGCCCGGCCGAAGCACTTACGAGTGCAATGGTTGACGCAGCGGGCGAGGCTTGATCGCAGATGGCTATGACGCTTCTCCAGTTCGGCTGCGGCAATATGGGCGGGGCCATGCTGAAGGGCTGGCTCGACGGTGGCTTTGCGCCCGAAAGCTTTACGGTCGTCGATCCCTATTTGAAGTCAGCGCCGGACGGCGTGCGGTTGCTGGATGCCGCGCCTGCGGGTGAGGCGGCGTTTGAAGTGGTGCTGCTCGGCTTCAAGCCACAGCAGTTGCCCGATGCTGCGGCGATGGTGCTGCCGTTTGTTGGCCCTGAAACACTTTTGCTTTCGATCCTTGCTGGCGTTGATCTTGGCACGTTGCGCAGCGCTTTTCCGGCTGCCAAGGCCGTCGTGCGGGTGATGCCCAATTTGGCTGCAGCCTTGGGCAAATCGCCCATTGCGCTGTTTGGCGATGCTGACGGTGCAGCGCGGGAGCAGACGGAGGCGTTGATGACGCCGCTGGGGCAGGCAGAGTGGCTTGACCGCGAAGATCAGATGGATCTGGTGACTGCGCTGGCAGGTTCCGGGCCTGCATTCGTTTATCGCTTTATCGATGCTTTGGCCGAAGGTGCTGCTGCATTGGGCCTGCCGCGCGCGCAAGCAGACCGGCTGGCATTGTCGATGGTTGAAGGGGCCGCCATGCTGGCCGCAGCGTCCGAACATTCGCCGGGTGAATTGGCGCGCCGCGTCGCCAGCCCAGGTGGTGTAACGCAAGTGGGCATTGATATCCTTGATGCAGACCGCCGTCTGGCGCTGTTGATGGAGGATACTTTGCGCGGCGCGCGGGACCGTAGCGCCGAAATGACCGAACAGGCGCGGGAGCGCAGCTGAACTCCGCAACAATTCGTTACAAATCATTGTGGTCCGATTCTGCTGGTTTCGCTTGAAACCGCGCGATACTATGCCGATATTCGCACTACGTGGCCATCGGGGCCACAGAACGGAGCTTTGAAAATGGCAAATTGGAACGACCCTCAGCCCACCGGAAGGGGCTTCGGCGCGTCTCCGAGCCTTTCCGGCACGTCAACTCGCGGCGAAGTGTTCGACGCGGGTCTGCGTCGTCACATGCTGTCGATCTATAATTACATGGCCTCGGGCGTCATGCTTTCAGGCATTGTTGCGCTGATGGCAGTAACTTCAGGCATGACCCAGGCTGTTGCCGGCACGCCGCTTATGTGGCTGGTAATGCTTGCACCTCTGGCCTTCGTATTGTTCATGAGCTTTGGCGCAAACAAGTTCTCCACTACGGCCTTGCAGGGCATGTTTTGGGGCTTTGCCGTGGCGATGGGCCTGTCGATGTCGACCATCTTTCTGGTTTACACCGGCGCCTCAATCGCAACCACCTTCTTTGCTACCGCAGGTGCATTCGCCGGCCTGAGCTTGTATGGCTACACCACCAAAAAGGACCTGTCCGGCATGGGCAGCTTCCTGATCATGGGTGTTTTCGGCCTGTTGATCGCATCGCTGCTCAATATGTTCCTGAAGTCTTCTGGCCTGGGCTGGGCTATCAGCTTCCTTGGCGTTCTGATCTTCGCAGGCCTCACCGCTTACGATACGCAGCGCCTCAAAGAGCAGTACGCTTACGTTGCAGGTACGGATTTTGCGGGCAAGGCCGTCGTTCTCGGCGCGCTCAGCCTCTATCTCGATTTCATCAACATGTTCCAGTTCCTGCTGCAGTTCATGGGTGAGCGTCGCTGATCCTACTCAACTGATCGCATACAAAACCCGGCGAGTTCTCGGCTCGTCGGGTTTTTTGCGTCTGGGGCTTTCTTCTGGCGCTGCAGTCGCGCTAAGGAATTTTTTTAAGCTTGCAGAAAGGATCCGGGGCTCAAGTTCCGACTGAAATTCGGAAAGTTCTTGGACCAACGGGATCATCTGGGGAAACGCCAATGCTTCGTATCGGGCGCGCGCTTGCGCCAACTTTGATCGTATCCGCGCTGGCCATCGGCCTGGCTTCGTGCGCACCAAAAGCGCCGCCGCCACCGCCACCGCCGCCACCCCCGCCCAAAGTTGTGGCGATTCCGCCAAAGCCGATGCCGCCAAACGGGGCTTCCGGTAACATCTATCTTCCGCCAGCCGACGCGAGCGGCCTGCGCAGATCGATCAACCGCGACATTTCGAACACGCAGATCGTTTGGAATTTGCGGTCGGCCTATAATGTGGCTGCGCTGAACTGCAGTTCGCCAAAGCATGTCGACATCTTGCCGCGTTACAAGGCTTTCCTGACGACGCATGCAAAGACGCTGAATGCGTATAACAAGAAACTCGATGCCGAGTTCAAGACGCGATACGGAGCAAAGTACATTGCGCCGCGTGAAAGCTATATCACGTCAGTCTATAATCATTATGCGTTGCCGCCGACGCTAACCGACTTTTGCGATGCTGTGAACGCGGTAATGCTGGATGGCATGGCGATCAAATCGGCCGAGCTTGAGCCGTTTGCTGTTCGCAGCCTGCCGAGCATCGAGGTGGTATTCGACGATTTCTATCGCCGGTACGAGGCTTACCGCAACGACTTGGCGCAATGGGAGGCGCGTTATGGGTCGTCGGCCTCGGCTGCATCGCCCTATATCCCGGCAACCCGTCCGGCAGGGCAGACGTCCGGTGCCGGGGGAAGCTGAGGTTCCTTCGACTTGATCGGTTGAGAATCAGTCTGGTCACAACTGAGGCGCTGCGCTATGGGCAGCGCCTCTGATGGCTTGTGTCGTTGGAAATAATGCCGGCAACGGGACCATAGCGTAAAAGTGGGGGTAACCCTGTTGGCTCCGTCAGGCATTAACAGAACCGCATGTTTCAAGCAGGCCTTGCGCGGTTTCTTTCTGTCGGCAACATTCGCTTTGGCAGTTTTTTCGGGCCTGTTGTTGGATCAGTAACCCGTCATGCATTTTCTCGACCAAGCAAAAATCTTCATCCGTTCAGGCATGGGTGGCCCGGGCGCAGTCAGTTTCCGGCGCGAAAAGTATGAAGAATACGGCGGCCCCAATGGCGGCAATGGCGGCAAAGGTGGCGACATCGTGTTCGAAGCCGTAGCCGGTTTGAACACTCTTATCGACTTTCGCTATACCCAGCACTTCAAGGCGCAGCGCGGCCATGGTGGCGCAGGCGCCAATCGCACGGGCGCGGGTGGTGAAGACCTGATCATTCGCGTTCCGGTGGGTACGCAAGTGCTTGACGATGATCGCGAAACCGTACTGCTAGACCTTACCGAAGTGGGTGAGCGCGTCGTGTTGTTGCGCGGCGGTGATGGTGGACGCGGCAATGCTTCTTACAAATCATCCACCAACCGTGCGCCGCGCCAGTGCGGCCCGGGCTGGCCGGGTGAGGAATTGTACGTCTGGCTGCGCTTGAAGTTGCTGGCTGACGCTGGCCTGGTCGGCCTGCCAAACGCCGGAAAATCGACTTTCATCAATCAGATCACCAACACCAAGGCCAAAGTCGGCGAATATGCGTTCACCACGCTGCGCCCGCAATTGGGCGTGGTGCGGCATCGTAATCGTGAATTCGTTCTGGCTGATATCCCCGGTCTGATCGAGGGTGCCGCCGAAGGCGCCGGAATTGGTGACCGTTTCCTTGGCCATATCGAACGCTGCCGTGTGCTGATCCATCTGGTTGATATTCACAGCGATGTTGACCCGGTTGAGGCAATGCACGTGGTTGAAGGCGAACTGGAAGCATATGGCGCAGGCTTGAGCGAAAAGCCCCGCCTGGTTGCGCTGAACAAGATCGATCTGGTCGACAAGGAACTGGTGCAGGCATTCACCAAGGAATTGCTGGATGCCGGTGCGGACATGGTTTTCCCAATATCGGGGGCGACAGGCAAGGGCATCGATGCGTTGCTTGACGCAGTTCTGGGCCATTTGCCAGCAGCCACGATCACCGAACGCCCGACCGGTGAGGTTGAGGACGCCGATGACACGAAGCCGTGGTCGCCAATCTGATCGCCGGACTGCGCCATAGATACGACCGCTAGACCTTCACGCCCTGTCACAATTACCCTAAGCGGCTTTCATATGAAAATCAGCCAGCTTACCGAATTGACCGATGCCGCCGCCTGCCCACGGATCGTGGTCAAAGTGGGATCAGCGCTGCTTGTCGGCAAGGATGGCGAGCCGCGCCGCGAATGGTTGGCGGCGTTGGTGGCAGAGATTGCAGCGGCGCGTGCTGCGGGTCAGGAAGTGATCGTCGTGTCTTCGGGCGCGATTGCATTGGGCGCACGTAAGCTGGGGCTGGCCAAAGGCGGTCGTGGCAGTTTGTCCGATGCGCAAGCGGCGGCCTCGGTCGGGCAGATTGCTTTGGCAGGGCTCTGGGCAGAACTGCTGGCGGGGCACGGGCTGACGGCGGCGCAAATATTGCTGACGCTGGAAGATCTTGAAGACCGGCGGCGCTACCTCAACGTCACTGCAACGCTTGGCACGCTGTTGGCTGCAGGCGCGGTGCCGGTGATCAACGAAAACGATTCGGTCGCCACGCAGGAAATCCGTTTTGGTGACAATGATCGCCTTGCGGCGCGGGTAGGGCAAGCGGCGGGGGCGAATGCCGTACTGCTGCTTTCGGACATTGATGGCCTTTACGACCGTGATCCGCGCCAACCAGATGCGGTTCGCATTCCTGTTGTGCGTGGCGTGACGCCGGAAATCCATGCGATGGCAACGGGCGGGTCTTCGTCCGGGTTGGGGTCTGGCGGGATGACATCAAAGCTGCAAGCGGCTGAAATTGCCGAGTTTGCAGGCATTGCGCTTGCCATCATTGACGGCCAGCCGGTTTCGCCGATTGCGCAGGCGCTGCAGTCTGATCGTGGAACCCTTTTCCTGCCACGCGGGCGCAAGCAGGCACGCAAGGCCTGGTTGGGCGGCAAGATGCGCATGCGTGGGGCCGTGCACGTCGATACCGGGGCCGCTTCGGCACTTGCGCGTGGATCAAGCTTGTTGGCGGCAGGCGTGACTGCGGTTGATGGCCAGTTCCAGCGTGGTGATGCGATTGCGGTGATTGGGCCGGACGGGCAAACCCTTGCGCGCGGTTTGTCAGAGTATGACGCGGCTGAATGCGCCCTTATTCTGGGCCATCCGAGCCGCGCACACGAAGAATTGCTGGGCTATGCGCCGCGTTCTGCACTGATCCATCGTGACCAGATGGTGTTGTTGTAATGGCAGGAGAATTGCTGGCGATCACCGGTGCAACCGGGTTCGTCGGGCAGGCCGTTCTTGAATACGCCGCCCGTGCCGGGATTGAAGTCCGGGCTCTTGCTCGCCGCCCGCAAGAAGCGCGGGCCGGGGTGGAATGGGTGCAGGGTGATTTGTCAGACCGGCGCGCTTTGCAGCGGTTGGTTGGCAAGGCCAGCGTGGTGCTGAACATTGCAGGCGTGGTCAATGCACCAGACCCGCAGGGCTTTGAAGATGGCAACGTTTGGGGCACGTTGAACGTGGTCAACGCCGCACTTGATGCAGGTGTCCCGCGCTTTGTGCATGTCTCGTCGCTGTCCGCGCGCGAGCCGGAACTGTCGGTCTATGGCAAGTCCAAGTTGCGTGGGGAAAAGGTGGTGAAGGCCAGCAGTCTGGATTGGACGGTGGTGCGGCCACCTGCGGTCTATGGCCCGCGCGATACCGAGATGTTCGAACTGTTCAAGCTGGCGCAGCGCGGTATTGTGCCTTTGCCGCCGCAGGGGCATTTGTCGCTGATCCATGTAAGCGATCTTGCCCGACTGCTTCTGGCGCTGATCCCCGGCAGTGAGGACGTAACCCATCTGACGTTTGAGCCTGACGATGGAACGCCCGGTGGGTGGACCAACACTGCCCTTGCCAAAGCTATCGGAGTTGCCGTGGGAAAGCGGGTGACAGCTTTGAATCTGCCGGAAAAAGTTCTGCGTTGGGGTGCAAGTCTTGATGCACGGTTTCGGGGTGACGGTGCAAAGCTGACGCTCGATCGGGTAGGTTACATGTGCCATCCCGATTGGCGCGTGGGCGAGGGTAATCAGCCGCCGCCAGCATTGTGGACGCCGCAAGTGGAGACGCAGATGGGCTTGCACGCCACGGCGGCATGGTATCGTGAGGCGGGTTGGCTGAAATGATTTTCAGCGCATCGTCTTAGAAAACCGGATCGTAGCCCGGCGGCAGTTCATCGCCGGGTTTGCCATCGGTTGGTGCATGGATGCCGCATTCGGTCTTGTCCCAACCCTTCCAGCGGCCCGAACGTGGGTCTTCGCCCGGTGCAACGCGGGTGGTGCAAGGCGCGCAGCCGATGGAAGGGTAGCCTTGTGAAACCAGTGGATGCGGCGGCAGATTGTGTTCTGCGAAGTAGGCTTCGAGCATGTCTTTGGACCACGACGCCAGCGGATTGATCTTGAAACGGCCCTGCGCGTCTGACCGGTCAACCTCGAAACGCGGCAGGCCTGCACGGGTAGCGGACTGGAAGCCTTTGCGCCCAGTGATTGATGCGTCATAATGCAGCAGCGCTTTGGCCAGCGGCTC
>JADYXV010000237.1 GCA_020853995.1 Novosphingobium sp. | reverse complement strand
TGTTGGCGCAACCAACGCCTTGCAAAACGTCGGTTCGGTCCGCGCACTCGGCCTTGAAGCGGCTGTTGACGTTAAGTTGCCCGGCGGCTTTGGCGTGTTCGCATCGTACAGCTACAATGATACCACATATCGCGATGACGTCGTCATCACGACGGGCGGCGTCACAACGGTGCGCGCAACGGCAGGCAAAACGGTCACCGATGCACCAAAGCACTTGCTTCGCGGTGAACTCTCGTACGACAGTGACACGGTATTCGGTCGCGTCGGAGTGAACTATATGTCGAAGCGCTTCTTCACGTACCTCAACGATCAATCGGTCCCGGGCCGTGCGCTCGTTGATGCAACGCTGGGCTATCGCCTCGACATCGGCCAGCGCCAGCCGATTGAACTGCAACTGAACGCGGTGAACCTGTTCGACAAGCGCTATGTCGCCACGATCGGGTCTAACGGTTTCGGCTTCAGCGGTGATAACCAGACCTTGCTGGCAGCAGCACCCCGTCAGGTGTTCGTAACACTGAAAGCAGGCTTCTGATGAAAAGCGCCCTTTCGACAGCAAAGGCCCTCGTCGCGGGCGTCGCACTGTTTATCAGTGCGGCGCCCGTCGCCGTTTGGGCACAAGCCGCACGATCCGCTCCGGTCTTGCTCATCTCTATTGACGGGTTGCGCCCTGGGGATGTGCTGGAAGCCGACAAGCGCGGGCTCAAAATCCCGAACTTGCGCCGCTTTTTGAAAGAAGGCTCTTATGCTGCTGGCGTGACCGGCAACCTGCCCACGGTCACTTACCCCAGCCACACCACGCTGGTCACCGGCGTTGCTCCGGCACGCCACGGCATCGTTTCCAACACCACGTTTGATCCCAAACAGATCAATTACGGCGGCTGGTTCTGGTTTGCCGAAGATATCACTGCACCCACTCTATGGGACGTTGCCCACAAGGCTGGCCGCAGCACCGCCAACGTCCACTGGCCCGTCAGCGTTGGCGTAAAATCGCTGACTTATAACCTCCCGCAAATCTGGCGTTCGGGCCATGCCGATGATCGCAAGATGGTCAAAGCCCGGTCGACAGACGGCCTTTATGATGCGCTGGAACATGATTGCGGCGCATATGCTGATGGCATTGACGAAGGCGTTGATGGCGATGAAGTGCGTGCAAAATTTGCCGTCCGCATGATCCAGACAAAGAAACCCGATTTCATGACGGTCTATCTGGCAGGCCTCGATCATGAAGAGCATGGATCCGGCCACGGATCGGCCGCATCCAACGCGGTGCTCGAACGGCTTGATACGGTTGTGGGCAATTTGGTCGCTGCAGAAATGGCCGCGCACCCCGATGCCACTGTCGCAGTTGTTAGCGATCATGGCTTTGTTGCCACCGATACCGAGATCAACTTTTTCCGTCCGTTTATTGATGCCGGGCTGATCACGTTGAATGCCGATGGCAAAGTGACTTCGTGGGAAGCCATGCCATGGTCATCGGGCGGCTCGATTGCTGTCGTGCTCGCCCGGCCCGACGATGCCGCGCTTACCGCCAAAGTTGGTGCCTTGCTGGCAGGGCTAGCGGCTAATCCCGAAGCCCGCATCGCGCATGTTGCCGATAGAGCGGAAATCGCCCGGCTGGGCGGCAATCCGCAAGCTGCGTTCTTTGTCGATCTGAAACCTGGCGCACTTGCCAGCGGATTTGCCGCCAATGCGCCGCTGGCAAAGCCATCGCGTACCAAAGGCATGCACGGCTATTTCCCTGCCTTGCCCGAAATGCGGTCAACCTTCCTGATCTTGGGCAAGGACGTGGCGAAAGGGAGCAATCTGGGTGAGATCGACATGCGCGCGATTGCCCCGACACTGGCCCGCGAACTCGGCACCGGATTGCCTGATGCGCAAGTGCCTGCGCTGAATATCAAACCATAACAAACCCTTGCCGCACCACGCCCAATGGCAGTTCCAGCGGGCGTAGTGCGGCAACGTGTTGCGAGTTTGTGACTAACTTTTGATTCAATAGCGAATCACCCGCTGCCGGTGCAGCAGTTTCCCGACAGGAACCCCATGCACCGAACCATGATGAAACTCGGCCTCTATCGCACCATCGACAGCTACCTTGGCGAATGCGCTTTGGTGCATGAAAGCGCGGGCGATGCTTACCCGTACCTGCGCCCCGAAATCTATGAAGCGCTTGGATTTTCTCCAGCTTACAGCGAATTGCCGTTTATGGACGGCCGATTTCAAGAGCGGTTGACTGAGAGAAGATAGTTTCAGAAGATCAGGTTCTTTGCTGATGCTTTGCTAATTTCTTTTATCTTCCGGAAATTGATCCAAAAGCGCTCCAATTGCGATGATTTTTATCGCGGGCTTGCCAACTCCAAGGGCCCGCCAAGACCACCCACCTCGATACTTTCAAAAGTGTCAAAAGTGCTCATTTGCATTGTATGGGAATGAACCATCTGATTTTTGGACCGCCCTATCACTTAAGGGCAGCCTACATACGTGATGTGTCCGGACGAATCATGGTAGGCTTCAAAGTTACCGTTTGAAATCCAGCAAGTTAGCTTTTCTTTGCACACTCCTCGAAAAGCTTACTGCCCTTTTGAGTACACTTGACAACGGAAGAAGCCCCGTGTCTTGAGGCCCTCAGGGTGTTGGTTCGGGTTTTCGACATTGATGATTTCAATGTTTCAAAACACGTCGGACGATGACCTCCTTTGCGATGTAACAGCGTTCTCGCGCGGTTGTTATACTCGTTAAGTCGTAGGTTAGACATTAGAGTTGCAAGTGTAGATTATGATTTACTGCGATTTGGAAATACAACAACAGTATCGGCAAAGCCGATTCGGCGGCATTCAATGAAAGCCGTCATTCTCGCAGGTGGTCTTGGTACCAGGCTCGGCGAAGAGACCGCGGTGAAGCCAAAGCCGATGGTCGAGGTAGGCGGAATGCCTATCA
>JADYXV010000236.1 GCA_020853995.1 Novosphingobium sp. | reverse complement strand
CGGCATGAAATTTGGCAACCTGACTTACCATTACCGCAGCCGCGAAGATCTTGTGCGCGAGCTGATGGAAGCTGTCATCAGCAGCTACGAGAGCGAATTCGAGACGATCATGATCATGCCCGGCGTCCCCGCTGAGGAACGCTTGCAGCGTTTGTGCATGCTCTTGCTGGACGACATCCGGTCCAAGAAGACGACGCGCTTCTTCCCTGAATTGTGGGCGCTTTCAAATCACGACCAGTTCGTGCTGGAGCGCGTACAGGACCTCTATGTTCGTGCCCGCGCACCGATCTTGGGGATCGTAAAGGAAATGCGCCCTGATCTGTCGGACGCCGAGTGCGAGATCGTCGCGCTGTTTATCTCTGCATCGATGGAGGGCATGACCATCTTTGCGGGATATGAAAAGCCGTTCGAAAAGCGCATGCCCGAGCTTGAATATCTGGCAGTGCTGTCCTTCTGCAATCTGGTCAAAACACTCAAGCCGGGCGAACTCGGCAAGATCCGCTAGGCTCGAACGTGTCTCAAGAAAGCCATCCAATCACGCATATCATATATTCACAATGGTGCGCGCTTCGGAGCTACCAACAGCACATAGCACGGCACCGATTACCCCGGCATCTTGTGCCAGCGCTGGTGGGCACACATAGCCTGCCTGCCTTGTTGCCGCAGGGCCATAAACTCCAAGCTTGCGCACCATTGCCTCCTGGACAGCGAGGGTCAGGCCTGGAGCCTGTCCAACTCCACCACCAAGAACAATCCTCTGGGGCGAGAGGGTGAGCACGAGGTTGCTGCATAACTGGCCAAGATAGTCCGCGACCAGATCGAACTGTGCCGATGCAGGTGCAAAGTGGTCTAATGACGCGCCAAATCGGGCCAAGATGGCCGGACCAGCGACCAGCCCTTCCGCGCAATCGTCATGGAAACTGCAAGTGGACGATGCGCCATCATCAGGCAGGCGGTGCAAGGCAACGTGGCCCATTTCGGGATGAAGCAAGGCTGGCAACAATTCGCCGTTGCATATGATTGCACCACCGATGCCTGTGCCAACTGTCAGGTAAATGCCAATTTCGACGCTGCGCAGCGCTCCCAGACGGGCCTCGGCAATGGCTGCTGCGCCCACATCTGTTACAAGCAGCGCTGGCACGCCTATCCCTGCGGCTAATGCTCCCATCAGGTCGAAGCCGCTCCAGCCGGGTTTGTTGGTTTCCAGCAGATGGCCGAAATCCGGTGCTTGCCGGTCAATCACGACAGGGCCGAAGGCCCCCACGCCAAGGGCGCTGATGGCTCGCGCGTCATTTTTGAAGAACCTGCAAGCATCGGCGATGACTGATACCGGTTCGCGTGTCGGGACTGTTTCCTTCCGGAAGATCGTGCCTGCAGTATTACCGATCGCAAACACCGTTTTCGTGCCACCAAGCTCGATTCCGCCGATGCAGATAGTGTTATGCATGGGCGGTCTCGGCCTGCATTTGCTGCATAACCCGGCGGATCATGGGGCGGCCTGCCAAAAGCGCAAAAACGGCGATCAGATAGAGCGCGGCCATCATCGTGAACCCTGCGGCAAGGCCGGTATGAACCGCAATAGCGGGTAAGGCGACAGTCGATATGCCGGCACCCAAAAAGCCCATCATCGTCATCAGACCAGCTGAAGTGGCGCGCGCTGCATCGGGCATAACATCGTGCAAAGCGGCATAGATGCAGCCATCAAACAGGCCCTTGCCAAAGCTGGTCGCGAAAAGCAGAATCGCAACCACGACCACTGACCCTGCCCACGGAAAAGGCAGCAGGAACAAGGCTGCCAAGCCAAGGCCGATCGCCAGCACCGTAAATCGTCCGGTCGGGCTTCTGGCCGCAAAGGTATCTGACAGCCAGCCGCCTACCAGAACGGAAAAGAACCCTGCAGTCGTGATCATGACCGGTCCGACCAAGGCACTGTCTGCAAGGTTGAGGCCGAGCACATCATGAGCATAAGTATTGCACCAGTTGAGCACGGCCGAAGAGGCTGCGGTTGCCAAAAAGAACACACCGCACAAAAGCAATGCTGCCGGATTGGCAAGGATCAGGCGCAGGGGGTCGCTTACAGGCTTGGCGCCCTGCGGCTGTGTCGCCGGTGAATCGTCGCGCAAAGTGAAAAGCAAGAGCGCAAGGACGACGATGCCGAGCGCTGCAAAAAACACGAAGGGCATTGACCAGCCATATTTGTCCGCCAACTTGCCCGCAGCCCATGCGCCAAAACCGCCTCCGGCAAAGACCGCAGTCTGGTGAATGGCCAGCGCACGGCTGCGGATTGCGGGCTTGTGCCATGCGCCGATCAATGCTGTCGCTGTCGGGTAGTAAGTGGATTCTCCAACTGCAACCAAGGTGCGCATGCCCAGCAGCATGGCAAAACCGGTTGCCACCGGCATAAAGCCCGTAGCCGTGCTCCAGAACAACAGCCCGAACAGGATCATGTTGCGCCGCCGGACGCTGTCACCGATGCGGCCGAACAGGAATGCGCAGACCGCATAAGTCCAGAAGAATACCGTATCGATGATGCCAAGCTGGATGTCGCTGACGGCAAAAGCATCGCGCAACAACGGTTTGACCGCGTTGAGAATGGCGCGGTCAGCCGAATTGAGGAACGAGACAAGCCACAACAAACCCACCAGCATCCACGGATAGTACAGTGGAGCAGGTTTGCTGAAGCGGCCTGTTACGCTCGCCATCATTTTCCGCACCATGCCAGCCACATCGCTGCGGTCCACGAAAAGTCGTCTCCACCCGAACCGTCGCCCGTTTCCGGACTGAAACTCTCGAAGAACCCGGCCTTTTCAATCAGTCTCGCAGAATCTGTACGGATGCGTTCTGCCCAATGAGCTTGGCCTTGTTCCGCAAGGCCCTGAGCCGCCATGTAATTGACGACCAGCCATACCGGCCCGCGCCAATAGCGCCGATGATCGTATTCGCGGCTACCGGCTTCCAGACTGGGCAGAAGGTACCCGGCGCTGGTCGTCAGACGCGAGAGAGCTTCCAGCAGCCGGTTCCGCTGGGCGGTACTGCCGACGCCGGCGTAAAAGGCAAGAAAACTGGCATTGGTTACAAGGCCGGAACTTTGGCCTGTGATTACATCGCGCGAACAGAAAGCACCGACATCATCATTCCAAAGCCAATCGATACCATCTTCCGAAAGCGCAATGCGGGCACGCAACTCGGTAGAGACTTCGGCATCGCCAATGGCTTCTGCCATGACCAGCAGATCGCGGTTGGCCCTTAAAAGTTCCATCGACATGCCAACATCGACCATGCGGAAAGGACCTGCGTCGGCAATAGTGCGATGGTTCCAACCGCAGTTTTTGCCGAATTGCAGAATGGCGACATAGCGGTCGTATTCGCTTTGCTTCGGTCGCATAGCGGCATCGACATGGCCAGTGTCACGGCGCTGGTACGTGCCAACGCCACTGGTGTCGACCCGGGCAAGCGCATCGTCCCACTCGCTTGAATTGTCCCGTCCGGTTTCCCAATTGTGCGTGACCATGACCAGCCCGTTGCCCAGCGGATCACGGTATTTGTGGAACCAGCGGTGGCTGCGAAGGCAGGCGGCATAAAGTGCGCGCATCCGGGGATGGGCAGGGTCTGCACCTTCCTGTTCCCACAGCGCGCGCACGATAGTTGCCAGTACCGGGGGTTGGGTAATGCCCGATGTCGGTGGCGTCTTCCCGGTTCCCCAAACGTCGGGGCCTGGGAAATAGCCATCATCGTGCTTATGGAACACGATGTGGGGGATCATGCCGTCATCCCACTGGGCTGAAACCAGCGTTTCGATCTCTTGCCAGGCGCGCGGCATGTCATATGCCGCAAAACCCAGCGCGACAAAGGCTGAATCCCAGTTCCATTGGAACGGGTACAGACCGTTTGTTGGCACAGTATATCCACCGCGATCATTGCGATGCAGGATCTCGCGTGCCTTTTGGTCAAGCTCGGGATTGCGGCTCATGGTTTCTCTCCCACAGCGATCATACGGATGTCGTTGACATTGGTGCGGGTGGGGCCGGTCATGATCAGCCCGCCGATCTTTGCGAACAGGTCATAGCTGCGATTTGTTGCAAGTGCGGCTTCGCAAGCTTCGGCTGTGCCCCGCGCTGTGCCATCAAAATATCCGCCAGCGTTGTCTTCGCTGCCATCGATGCCGTCGCTGTCACATGACAGGGCGGCGATTGGCGCATCGACGGGCAGGGCGGCCATCAATCCGGTCAGGTATTCCAGATTGGGTCCGCCGGGTCCGTCGCGATTGCGCACGGTGACGGTCAATTCGCCGCCAGAAATTAGCAGGCAGCGCCGCCCTCCTGCGGCATGCTCAAGCGCAATGGCGGCATGTCTGCGGCCAATGAAGGCGGCATTTCCGCCCAGATCGTCGCCAATCCGGATGACGTGCCAGCCTTTCTTTCGGGCAAAGGCGGTGGCTGCATCAATTGCGGTTATGGCATTGGCAATCACGTGGACAGGGTGGTGGGGCGCGCTAGGCGCACACCCTGCAAGCACCAGTTCCGACAGTGCGGCATCAACCGGCCAGCCGCTGCTTTCCAATATGGCCAGCGCACGTGCCGGATCGAACGCGCTGGCGATTGAAGGGCCGGATGCCACAACGGCAGGATCATCGCCTACCACATCAGAAATGACGAAGCTGTGCATGTCATCGCCCGCCGCCGAAGCAGCAGCGGCCAATCGGCCACCTTTCACTTGCGAAAGATGGCTGCGGACAAAATTGATTTCAGCAATTGGCACACCGGATTTGACCAGATGTTCATTGATCTGTGCTTTGCGTTCCAGCGTCAGGCCGGGCAGGGGATCGATCAGTAACGATGATCCGCCGCCAGATATCAGGAACACCACACGGTCACCCTTGCGCGCCGTCGCGGCAAGTTCGCGAATACGCCGCCCTGCAGCAAGACTGGCGCTATCGGGTACGGGGTGGCTAGCTTCGATGACTGTAATTCCGCCAGTATCCCCGCGCGCGCCATGGCCAAACCGCGTCACCACGCAGCCCGTAACGTCACCGGGCAAATGGTGTGCGGCCACTTCGGCCATTGACGCCGCTGCCTTGCCGCAGCCCAGCACGATCGGCCGGCCCTGTGGCGGGGCTTTGGGCAATGCGCTTGCCAGGGCTGCGGGCGCACTTGCCGCCTCAACCCCGGCCATGAAAATCGACAGCAGTTCATCGCGCAGCAGCATGGCAGACCTCTTGCGTGGCAGCATCCGGGAGTGGTGCGCAAAGACTACCGCTACGACAAGCCGCAGCGGTAGCAGGAGGCATCAGAAGTTGTAGGTCAGACGGCCCGTGATACGGCGCGGCAGCACGGGGCGGCCGACAAAGAACGCGCCATTGGCCACCTGATTGGCATCCTGTCGTGGCGATCCTTCGGTCACGGCGTCGGTGTTGAACAGATTGAACACATTGACACTGACGCGCAGCGAACCGGTGGCTAAGGGCAGTTTGTAACCCGCATCAAGGTTGGCAATGTTCCACCCGTCAAGCTCGATTAGGTTGTTCGATGCGGTAAAGTTCGGGCCGGTATAATTGGTAAACACCGACAGGTCGAATGCTCCGTCGTCGTAATAAAGCCCGGCGTTATACAGCAGTTCGGGCTGCCGCTCGACGCTCTTGCCAATATTGGCAGGTGTCGTATCGAACGCGGTGAACTTGCTCTTTTGCAGCGTCACGTTGCCGTTGAAGCGCAAGTTTTGCATGAGGCGAAGGTCGATTGTACCTTCGGCACCATAGGATTCTGTACCGACCAGATTGACTCTTTCGATCAGCCCGCCTGCACCATCGTTGACGAACAATACCTGCCTGCGATTATCAAGCTTGGTGTAGAACCCCGACACGGTCATGGTCAGGCCCGGTTGGCTCATCTTGAAGCCGATTTCGGCCTGCTTGATGATTTCTGCAGTGTAGCTCTGCGTGCCCGGTGTAAGGCTGGCGTTGGCCGCAGTACCGGTCGGCAAGGGGCGGAACGCAGCAGAACGCAGTTCCGGGAAGAAAAAGCCGCGCGAGGCGTTGGCATAGACGCTCATGTCGTCCGTCAGCTTGTAAAGCGCGCCCGCAGCCAAAGCCCACTCTGTTGCTTTCACATCCCCCGTCAGGAAGCCGTTGTTGCCCCAGATCACATCACGAAGAGCGGTGGACAGGTTGGGCGTGGTGGCATCGGTCACGACCGTTGATGTCCGTTCACGGCTGATTGATCCGCGAAGATGCTCGACCCTAAAGCCGATATCCAGGTTTACGCGGTCACCGATCTTCATCTGGTCGGCGATATAGGCGGCATAGCGCTCCGCTTCGTGGCGGTTGTTCACATAGCCTGCGCCTGCATTGATAAGGCCATTGCGCGAAATAACGGTTTGCGCAGATGTCACAGGGTTGGTGATCGTGAGGTTCACCAGACGCGGCTGGTTGTTGAACTCTGCCAGAAACGTCGTGGTCACGTTACGATCGCCCGCACTGGCGTTCCCGTAAAAGCCGCCCAGCGTAAAAGCGTGATCGACCGAACCGGTTTGCAGTTTCCTGGTCAGGTTCAGCTCTGCCGTGAAATCATGGACGGGCCGGTCACGGTCAGTGATGCGGTTGGCGAAAAGCAGGAAATCTGCAGGAACCGCGCCCCCACCTACGAAGGAAAATTGCGCATTGGCAAGCGTGCCGAGGTTGCGGTTGGTCAAAAAGCTTTGCAGCGTTTCGGGCACGTTGATAACACCATCACCGTCCGACCAAAGACCGAACTTGTGTTTGTAATCGCTATATTTTACCCGCCCGTTCAGGCCCCAGCCACTGTCCCCGAAATCCTTTTCGAAGGTAAGGCCAAGCATCCCGCCACGGGTCGAGACGCCTTCACCGATGTCGGATGAGAATGCGCTGCCGCCCGGAGTGTTGAAACCGAGATTTGCGGCGAAATTGTTCTGTACCGAATTGACAAGGTTGCCGTCATTACCCGCAAGCCGCGAACGGGTTGGCCCGTCCAGCGGAATCGGCAGATAGAACTGGACGCGGTCATTGATGTACTGGCCGATGAGCTTTACGTTGCCGCTGCCATCAGGGAAACGGTACTCCAGATTTCCACGAAGCTGCCCGCCCTTGGTGTCAAGATTGGTGCGGATGGGGCCTTTGTCGAGGCGGTAAAAGCCTGATACGCCAAAGTAGAAATTGTTGCCGAGCGGGCCGCTCAACGCCACATCGCCGCGATAGCGGTCACGCTGCGCCACTTCCAGTTGTACCGTACCTTCAAGCTGATCGCCGCCGGTCTTGCTGATATAGTTGATAAGGCCCGCAACCGATCCGGGGCCGAACAGGTTGGAAACGCCGCCGCGCACAAATTCCAGGCGGCTTATGCCCAGATCGTTGCGGGCATAGACGTCGTAGGCCGATGAATTGAGGCCGAACGAGGACAGGACCGTCACCCCGTCATACATCAGAGGCGTAAACTGGTACTGGCCGCCCGAAGGCAAGCCACGGATGAAGATGTTCGCCGCAACCTCGCCACCGCCGCCATCGGCCTTGATCGACGGGATGGTGTTCAGAATATCGGCCTGACTGGTCACGCCGGTGCGCGCCAAAGCATCTTCGCCAAGCTGGCTTACCGCAAGCGGCGTATCAAGCGCGATGCGCGAACGGCTGGTGCCCGTAACGATGATTTCAGCATTGCTTGCATCTTCGGTTTCCGCCGCGCCATCCACTTGGGCGCTTGTCTGGGCAGAAACAGATGCCGGGATCAGGGCTGCCAGCGAAATACCGGCCATTGCTGCGTTCAGAACGAGCTTCATCGACACTCTCCTCACCTGATAGCCCTTGATCGGGCTTTCGTTGGAATCGGGACTAACACTCTCTCGACGCCATTACAACCCATCATGAGTATTATGATGAGTGAAAATGTTGCCAGCATGCGTCGCATCTGCAATGATGTGCGCAATGATACTGCAATCCCACGAAGACCGGTTCCAGAAGCCCTCGGAAAGCGAGGCGAGCATTCTGAGCTATGTGCTGCGCAACCGTGGCACGACCCAGCCCGAGATCGCGCGCAGTTGCGATTTGTCACAGCAAACGGTTTCGCGCCTCGTCAATGAACTGGTGGACCGCGGCGCGCTTGCACAAGGTGGCCGCAAGTCCAGCGGGCGCAGGGGGCAACCCAGCGTCACCATCAACATCGCGCCTGATTATGCCTACTCTCTCGGCATTGCCCTGATGACCGATGCCATGTCTGTGCTGCTGATGGACTTTGCCGGGAACGTGGTCGATTACGATTACGTCGCCATGCCGGTTATGACGCGCAAGGCTGTGTTTGACCGGTTAGGCGGCGTCAAGCAGCGCTTCCTTGACCGCACGCCCAGCGCACGTGAACGATTGACTGGCGTCGGCATCGGCATTTCCGGTTACTGCCTTGATGGCAAGTCGCGCTACAATCCGCCGCGCGCGCTTGATGACTGGGCCATGGTGCCGATCGATGAAGTGTTCAGCGATGCCTTGTCCTTGCCGGCCTGGGTAGAAAACGATGCCAATGCTGCGGCTATCGGCGAAAGCTTTCTTGGCGCAGGGCGTGACCATGCCAACTTTGTCTATGTGTTCATGGCGGCGGGTCTGGGGGGAGGGGTAGTCAGCAATCACCGCCTGATGCGCGGAACGCACGGCAATGGCGGCGAAATTGGCCTGATCCTTCCATGGCGCCTGTTCCAGTTGCCCACACTGGAAACACTGCTGCAATCCATCCGCAAGGCCGGTGTCGATCTTGACGGCATTTCCAACATGGTTTCTGACTTCGATCCCGACTGGCCCGGTGTTGACGAATGGATCGAAAAAAGCCGTGATCCCTTGTCCTTGATTGCATCGGCAATCGCTGCCCTGCTTGATCCCGAAGTGATCGTACTGGGTGGCCGCCTGCCAAAATCATTGGCGCAAAAGATCATTCCCGCCATTGAATTGTTTGACGATGCAAGGCGTCAGGAACCGCGCCCCTTGCCCAAGATCATTATCTCGCAAACCCACGTTGATGCCTGCGCAATCGGCGCGGCCATCATTCCGCTGGAACAAAAGTTTTTCGCCACGATGCTGTAAGCCCGCGACGGATTTACAGCTTGCCTGGGTCTGGCTCTGGCGGCGCGCAAGGGGCAGGTCATATTTGTAAATTCATGCATTGCAGGCTTGCATGGCAGGATCGACGCGGCAATGCTGATCGCATGATGCTGCTCCAACATATTCTGGCCAAGAACCTCTGACCATGACCGCCAGCCTTGTTGCGTTGCTGGCAATGGGTTTGCTTGCGGTCCTGTTTGTCGTGGCAAACGGAACCGAAAGGCGGACGTCTTACGTACGGGCTCATCCACGTTTGCGTCATGGCGCCTATACACTGGCACTGGGCGTGTATTGTTCCAGTTGGACGTTTTACGGGGCTGTTGGTACAGCGGTCAGCGAAGGCTGGAATTACCTCCCCATATATATCGCGCCTGTAGCCTTGTTATTGCTGGCGCCCGGATTTTTGCGGCGCTTGGCCGATGCTGTTCAACAAGAGCGCGCATCGACGATATCGGACTTTATCGCCGCACGGTTCGGGCATGATCTGGGTGTTGCGCGTCTTATCACCATCATCGCGCTTTGCGGTACGGTGCCCTACATCGCGCTGCAATTGCGCTCGATGGGAACCGCCGTCTCAGTGCTCGCGGGCAGGGATCTGGCGATTCCGGTAATGGCGGGGGCCGCAGCATTCCTTGCACTGTTTGCTATCCTGTTTGGTGCGCGGCGCTATGAAATTGCCGGACGCAGCGAAGGGCTGGTGTTTTCCGTTGCGTTGGAATCGCTGATAAAACTGGTTGCTCTTGCGCTGGTTGGTGGTTTCGCTGTCAGTATTATCGCCGGGTCTTCATCGTCAGACATGTCCCGCGCTTCGGACGTTCTGGCACGCCAGTTTTCGCCGTCGCACTTAACGCTCGATACATTTGTCATCACACTGATTTCGGCGTTT
This sequence comes from Novosphingobium sp., assembly GCA_020853995.1. GTDB lineage: Bacteria > Pseudomonadota > Alphaproteobacteria > Sphingomonadales > Sphingomonadaceae > Novosphingobium. The sequence continues at coordinate 2,139 of JADYXV010000236.1, read as the reverse complement.
GCCGTCATCGTGCTGCCGCGCCAATTCTACATGGGACTGGCTGAAGCACACTCCCCCGGTGACCTCCCACGGGCGCGCTGGGGGCTATCGCTATATCTGGTTATCATGGCGCTGATGATTGTGCCCATTGCGCTTGGCGGGCTTATTGCGCTGCCAACTTCGGCATCTCCCGACAGCTTCGTTCTGATGCTTCCAGCCAGCAACGGGGCCAGCGCAATTGCCATTGCCGCCTTGCTCGGAGGATTAAGTTCGGGCGCGGCCATGGTGATCGTCGATGCAACGGCGCTTGCCACGATGGTGTCCAATGATCTGATTTTCCCCGCTGTTTTGCGCAGCGAAAGCGGACGGGCGGCAGGTGATCTGGGCAGGCGGATGCTGGCTGTCAGGCGCACGGCCATCGTGGGCGTGGTTGGTCTGGCGTTTTTGTGGGCGTTGCTGATTGACCCTGCACGTTCGCTGGCGTCCATTGGCTTGGTCGCCTTCGCGGCGATGGCGCAATTTGTGCCGCACTTGCTTTTGGCCGTTGCGGCACCCGGTCGTGATCCTCTGGCGGCGCGCGCCAGCCTGCTGACCGGGCTTTGCTTTTGGCTCTATACCTTGGCACTGCCGCCGGTCTTGCCACAAGACTGGGCCAATGCGCTTTCAGGCACGATCATCGATCCGCTTCAATTGTTGGGCATTGGTCACGCATCGCCCCTCGTGCATGGTGTGTTGTGGAGCCTGTCGGCCAATCTTGCCGTCCTTGCCCTTACAACCGCCGGACAGCGCCAAGCCCCGCGTCTGCCGCGCTTTATCAGCCCCAGGCGGCCTATCGGAAATCTCGGTGACCTTGCCATCCTGACAGCACGGTTTGTCGGTGCTGATCGCGCCGCCCAGGCCTTTCCCGCCGAAACCAATGCCCAGCCGGTAGATGCCGCTGCAGCGCGTCTGGCGCGGGAATTGATTGCGGGAGTTGTAGGCAATTCATCTGCGCGCGCATTGGTGGCATCTGCGCTGGCTGGCGGTCGGATGAGCCTCGAAGACGTAACCCGGTTGTTGGACGAAGGCGGGCAATCGCTGCGCTTTTCCCGCCAGTTGCTGGCCGCCACGTTCGAAAACCTGCAATCGGGCGTCAGCGTGATCGATGCCGATCTCAATCTGGTCGCGTGGAACAGCCGCTATGTTGATCTGTTCGGCTATCCGCCGGGCATGGTGCGCGTAGGCGTTCCAATCGCTGACTTGATCCGCTTCAACATCGAACGAGGCAATTTTGCCGGAACCGCTGACGAAGAAGTCGAAAAGCGCCTGCGCCATCTGCGCTTGCGAAAGGCCTACCATTCCGAACGAGTCAAAGCCGATGGGCAGGTTATCAAATCGGTCGGCGGGCCGATGCCCGGGGGGGGCTACCTGACGTCGTTCACCGACATAACTGATGATGCTGCTGTGCGCGATGAGCTGGAGCGCACGCTGGACCAACTGGAACAACGGGTGGCCGACCGCACGCTCGAACTGCGTGAGGCCAACCGCCGCCTTGCCGATGCGGGCCGTGACAAGACGCGGTTTCTGGCAGCGGCCAGCCATGATTTGCTGCAACCATTGCATGCCGCGCGACTGTTCAATTCCGCCCTTGACCGCCAGTTGGATGGGCCAGCCAAAGCCTTGTCGGCCCGGGTTGACCGGTCAATCGTGGGTGCCGAAGAATTGCTTCGGGCTTTGCTGGACATTTCGAAGCTTGATGCAGGCGGCATCAAACCTGATCCCGAACCGGTATTGCTTGGCGTCCTGCTGTCCGACCTTGCCGAGAATATGCGCCCGCAGGCTGCCGAAAAGGGGCTGCTCTTGCGCACCGGGCCATTGCCCGGCGTGGTCGTGACTGATCCCGGTTTGCTGCGTTCCGTCCTGCAAAACCTGTTGGCCAATGCGGTCCGCTATACCATTTCTGGCGGCATTCTGATCGGTGTCAGGCATCGTGGCAATCATTTGCGGATCGATATCTACGATACCGGCGTAGGTATCCCGGAAAACCGGCAACGCGAAGTATTTGCCGAATTTACCCGGTTGGGCGAGGTCGAGGCTGAAGGGCTGGGGCTGGGGCTTGCCATTGTGGAACGCATCGCCCGACTGTTGGGCGCGCGAATTGAACTGGTGTCGCAAGAAGGG
>JADYXV010000235.1 GCA_020853995.1 Novosphingobium sp. | reverse complement strand
CTAAATTTCTTTAAAAGAAACGGACGCTCGAAAGGACAATCGCGCAACATGGGTCAAATTGAACACATCTTTGAGATGTATCCACTCAAGGAGGTTTCCGATGACTGACATCCTTTCGCTCGTGTCCGAGCTGCAGCGTCCCCGATTGCTGATTCGCGCCGCCCGCGCCGGGCTGTGCGATTACAATCGGACACGCGATCTCAAACGCCTGATGCGGGTGCAAGCAGCACCAAGCCCCGACCGCGCGATGACCGCGCTTTTGGCTGAAGAGCAGGATCTGGAAGAAACAAGGCGCAAGGGCGATGCCTCCTACAGCCTCGTGCGGCACATCGACATCCTGATTGCCATGATGGCCGAAGTGCGGTTACTGCCGCGGCGCAGTGAAGCGTGACAGCAAAAGGGGGCGCACTGGCGCCCCCTGTTTCAACGGGTTCAACCAGCCTACATGAAGGCGTCGGGCATGGACGCCTTCTTTTGGGCGACATAGGCGGTCAACGCCTCGTCTATCGCCGGGTCGATGGCTGGTTTTTGATAATCGCCAAGCATTTTGGCGATCCTTTCGCGCGCAAGTGCCACGGTATCGCGCCCGCCTTCCTCATCCCAGGTCTCAAAGGGCTTGTAATCAAGGACTTCCGACCGCCAGAAGGCATCCTTGAAATTGGCCCGCGTATGGGCGCAACCAAGATAGTGACTTCCCGGCCCGACTTCACGGATTGCATCCATGGCCTGACCATTGTCCGACAAGTCGATGCCCTTGGCCAGGTGATGCAGAACGCCCAGTTGATCGGCATCCATGACGAATTTCTCGAAGGACGAAACCAGCCCGCCTTCCAGCCAGCCACAGGCATGCAGCATGAAGTTGACGCCGGCAAGCAGCCCCATGTTCAGGCTGTTGGCCGTCTCATAGGCCGCCTGCGCGTCCGGCAATTTCGATCCGCAGAACGACCCTGCCGAGCGGTAGGGCAGGCCCAGACGGCGCACCAACTGACCCGCGCCATAGGTCACAAGGCTGGCTTCCGGCGTCCCGAAGGTCGGCGCGCCCGAGGCCATGTCGGTCGAGGTGACGAAGGCGCCCGCAATCACCGGCGCGCCCTTGCGCACCAACTGGCTGTAGGCAACGCCCGCCAGCACTTCGACCAGCACCTGGGTCAGCGTGCCTGCCACCGTCACCGGCGACATTGCACCGCCAACGATGAAGGGCGAGATGATCGCCGCCTGGTTGGCCTTGGCATAGACCTCCAGCGCCCCCATCATCACCCCGTCAAATGTCATTGGGCTGTTGATGTTGATCAGGCTGGTCATCACGGTGTTCTGGTCAACAAAATCCGAACCGAACAGGATTTTTGACATCTCGACCGAATCCGCCGCGCGGCTGGGTTCCGTCACCGACCCCATATAGGGTTTGTCGGAAAGCGTCATATGCGCATGCAGCATATCAAGATGGCGCTTGTTGACAGGCACATCCGTCGGCTCGCAGACCGTGCCGCCCGAATGATGCAGCCATTTCGACATATAGCCAAGTTTGACGAACTTGCGGAAATCCTCGATTGTCGCATAGCGCCGACCGCCCTCGTCGCGCACGAAAGGCGGGCCGTAAACCGGCGCAAGCACCAGCCCATTGCCGCCAATCGTCACGTTGCGTTCGGGGTTGCGGGCATGCTGGACATAGGAAGAGGGCGCGGTTTTGCACAATTGATGGGCCAGGCCCCGCGGAATACGGACACGCTCGCCAGTAACCTCGGCACCCGCGGCTTTCCAAAGAGCCAAGGCTCCGGGGTTTTCAACGAAATTCACGCCGATCTCTTCAAGCACGGTTTCGGCGTTGTGTTCGATGATCTCAAGGGCTTCTTCGTTCAGAATCTCAAGATTGGGTATCTTGCGCTCGATGAACTTTGCCACTTCAAAATGCACCGCCGACCGCTCGGCGCGCCGCGCTGCACCACCGCCACCTCGTGCTCGCCGACCTTCCACAACTTCGTTCATCGCTTGGCTCCTCGCGAATGGTTTGCGCATCTTTTACCCAAGCACGTCCGGCTTCTCACGCAGATAACGTCGCTTGACACGCAAAAACGACATTCCTTCGATCAGAGCAAGATCACCATATCCCTTGATAACCACGTCCTCTTGCGTGTTTCGCCGCAACGCAATATGGCGAACGCCATGACCCAGCCCCATGAACGCTTGCTTATCATCGATTTCGGCAGCCAGGTAACGCAGCTTATTGCGCGACGCTTGCGCGAACTGAACGTCTATTGCGAAATTCACCCATTCAACCGGGTGGACGACACCTTTATTCGGGAGTTCGCACCAAAGGCCGTGATATTTTCGGGCGGACCGGCCTCGGTCTTTGCGGATGGCGCGCCGATGCCGCCCGCATCGGTTTTTGAACTGGGGGTGCCGATACTGGGCATATGCTACGGCCAGCAGGTGATGATGCACTGCCTTGGCGGTCGGGTTGAACGTGGCCATGGCACAGCCGAATTCGGCCGGGCCTATGTCACCCCCACCGGCACAAAACTGCCCCTGCTGGATGGCTGGTATGACAATGGCCGCGAACAGGTCTGGATGAGCCATGGCGACCACGTCTCGCAGATCGCCCCCGGGTTTGAGGTTTATGGCACCTCGCCCAACGCGCCTTTTGCGATCACCGCCGACACGGCCCGCAACTTTTATGCCGTCCAGTTCCACCCAGAGGTTCACCACACCCCGAAAGGGTCAAGACTTTATCAGAATTTCGTGCGTCTCGCGGGGTTTGCCGGGGATTGGACGATGGGCGCCTACCGCGAAGATGCCATAGCCCGAATCCGCGCGCAGGTCGGGGATAAAAAGGTCATATGCGCCTTGTCCGGCGGCGTCGATTCCTCGGTTGCGGCCTTGCTCTTGAAGGCACAGGGGTGGAACGTGGTCGGCCTGTTCATGAAGAACTGGGAAGATGACGATAACGATGAATATTGCTCGTCGCGCCAGGATCTGATCGACGTGAT
>JADYXV010000234.1 GCA_020853995.1 Novosphingobium sp. | reverse complement strand
TGCTGGATGCTGCCACGTACGTGCGCATCACCGAAGAGCGGCAGGGACTGAAGATTTGCTGCCCTGAAGAAATCGCCTGGCGCCAGGGTTTCATTTCTGACGCTGAGCTTGAGGCGATTGCCCAGCCTTTGCGCAAATCGGGTTATGGTGAGTATCTGCTACAGCTTTTGAACCATCGCGGTGCGCCATGATCATCACGCAATGCAATATCCCCGGACCGCTGATCATCGAACCCGAAGTGTTCGGCGATGAACGCGGCTTCTTCTTGGAAAGCTGGAACGCGGCGGCTTTTGCGCAGGCTGGCCTTGATTTGACGTTTGTGCAGGATAACCACAGCCGGTCGCAAAAGGGTGTGCTGCGGGGCATGCATTTCCAGAATCCGCGGCCGCAAGGCAAGCTGGTGCGCGTTGTCGCTGGCGCGGTGTTTGATGTCGTGGTCGATCTGCGGCGCTCATCCCCCACCTTCGGCCAGTGGACCGGCGTGGTGCTTTCAGCAGCAAACAAGCGCATGTTCTGGGTGCCGGAAGGCTTCGCCCACGGTTTCCTGACGCTGGAAGACAACACCGACTTTCTTTACAAGTGCACGTCCGCCTATTTGCCACAGCACGAATGCAGCCTGGCGTGGGATGATCGCGATGTCGGCATTCAATGGCCGCTGGACGGGATGCAACCGAAGCTTTCGGCAAAAGATGCCGCAGGCGTGCCCTTGGCCCAAGTGCAAGCCTTCGCATGAAAGCGTTGATCACCGGTGTGAACGGCCAGTTGGGCAAGGCTTTGCTGGCAACACAGCCCGATGGCTGGACTTGCGTTGCACTTGATCGCGCTGCGCTTGATCTGTCGGATGCCGATGCCATTGCGCGCGTGGTTGATGCGCAGCAGCCTGATGTGGTCCTCAATGCGGGGGCCTATACCGCCGTCGACCGGGCCGAGAGCGAGCCGGAACTGGCGCATTCGATAAATGCCGGCGCACCGGCGGCGTTTGCCCGGGCATTGGGATCGTCCGGACGTCTCGTCCAGGTTTCAACCGATTTCGTGTTCGATGGCACGAGCGGGCGCGGCTATTGCCCGGATGATGCGCGCAATCCGCAGTCGGTCTATGGCGCCAGCAAGGCTGCGGGCGAAGATGCCGCGGGCGATGCGGCAATCATCGTGCGCACCAGTTGGGTCTATGCCGCGGGCGGGGCCAATTTTGTCCGCACCATGCTGCGCCTGATGCAGCAGCGCGATGAATTGGGCGTGGTGGCTGACCAGATCGGTTCGCCAACCTGGGCCACCGGCCTTGCCCATGTGCTGTGGGGCCTTGCCGCCAAAGATGCGACCGGCATCTGGCATCACCGTGATGCAGGCATTGCCAGTTGGTACGATTTTGCCGTTGCCATTGCCGAAGAGGCTCATGCGCTGGGCCTGCTGGCCCGTATCCCGGCCATCCGCCCTATTGCGACGGCAGACTATCCCACGCCTGCAAAACGACCTGCGTTTTCGGTGCTGGATGTCAGCGCAACCCGCGCCCTTCTGGGCGACGGGCCAGTGCATTGGCGGTCCAACCTGAAGACTATGCTGAAAGAGGAACAATCGCTTGGCTAACCTGCTCGTCACCGGGGGCGCCGGTTTCATCGGTGGCAATTTTGTCCATTACTGGGGCAAGACGCATCCCGATGATACCGTCATCGTGCTTGATTGCCTGACTTATGCCGGCAACCGTTCCACCATTGCCCATGTCGACCAGGCCGAACTGGTGGTGGGCGATATCCGCGATACCGCTCTTGTCGAAAAACTGCTGCAAACGCGTGATATCGCCACGATTGTGCACTTTGCCGCCGAAAGCCACGTTGACCGTTCGATCACCGGGCCGGACGCATTCATTGATACCAACATCCTTGGCACCAACAGCCTGTTGAAGGCCGCGCGGGCGGTCTGGCTGGATACAGGATCTGGGCAGCCACACCGGTTCCACCATATCTCGACAGACGAGGTCTATGGCTCGCTCGGGCCAACCGATCCGGCCTTCAGCGAAACCACACAGTACCAGCCCAACTCGCCCTATTCGGCATCGAAGGCTGCATCCGACCATCTGGTGCGCGCCTATCATCATACCTACGGGCTTGATGTGACCACCACCAATTGCTCGAACAATTACGGGCCGTACCACTATCCTGAAAAACTGATCCCGTTGTTCATGCTCAATGCTCTGTCGGGCAAGCCGCTGCCGATTTACGGCGATGGCATGAACGTGCGTGACTGGCTTTATGTCGAAGATCACTGCCGTGGCATCGAGGCTGCGCTGCTCAACGGCAAGCCGGGCGAGACTTACAATATCGGCGGGGGCGAAGAATTGCCGAACATGACGGTGATTGACCGCATCTGCGCCGAAGTGGACCGCGCCTTTGCCGAAATGCCCGGCCTTGCAGCGCGCTACCCCGATGCCCCCGCTGCCCAAGGGCGCGCCACAAGCGAACTCAAGACCTTCGTCAAAGACCGCAAAGGCCACGACCGCCGCTATGCCATCGACGAAACCAAGGCCCGCGCCGAAATCGGCTATGTGCCACTCCACGACTTCGAAAACGGCCTGCGCAACACCCTGCGCTGGTATCTCGACAACGAAGCATGGTGGCAGCCCCTGCTATCAAAAACGGCGTAAGTGAGGGTTGTGGTTCTTTGATTTCTGAAGGTTTGGGGGCATTGGCGTGGATGATCACAACAAGAGCAGTTGGGCTACCGTTTTGCGTGGACAACCTATCGCGGGCTACCTCGGCGGACGTGACAACAATTTGAACCTGATCCGGATAGTCGCAGCATCGGCGGTGCTTGTTTCCCATGCTTTTGCGCTAACAAGCGGCGATGTTATGAACGAGCCGTTTCGGACATCTACAGGCCTTTCATTAGGACAATTTGCTGTCGCCATTTTTTTTGGCATGTCAGGTCTACTTATTGCGCGCAGTTTTGACCGGAAGCAAAGCTTGGCGCACTTCCTTAGGTGGT